>JAGWMH010000171.1 GCA_028871775.1 Betaproteobacteria bacterium | reverse complement strand
TTTCTACGAGGCCGAATGTCTGGACGACGACGACGACGGCTAAGGGAGAAGCTGGCTGGCGGCAGCTCATGGGCCGACTCGAGCCGGCGGGCCGGCCAATAAACGCTAAACGCCCGCTGGGAGCTTGGAGGCCATCATCTTCTTCCGGTCGATCTTGCGCCCATCGACAATGAATGTTCCGTCACCAACAGCGTGAACCGTGCGCTTCTCCTTGCGTGCGGTATCGATGTATGCGGCAACCGCCTCTAGCACGACGATGTTGTGCTTCTTGACGATGTCGATGACCTTGCACTCTATGTTGGCGAGGCACTCCTTGATCAAGGGCGACGCGACGACTTTGCCCTGCACAGGTGTGAGCCTGAACTTGGCAAACTTGTCCGTATCTACCCCAGAGCACGTCCCTATACCGACGACCTTGTCCAGCATGTCAACTGTGGGAATAGCAATGACGCACTCCCTATTCTTTCGCAACGCCGCGAAAGAGTGATTCCATTCACCCGTGACGATGGCGAATACCGGAGTGAAATCCATCACCATGGTCCAGGAGATAGTCATGATGTTGTCTTTCTGCCTATCATGGGTCGTCACGAGGACAACAGGTCCTGATTCCATCAGGGTAAAGGCCTTGCTCAGCTTCAACTGACGCATGAGAACTCCTCGTGATATTCCTTTGACCGATGGTCGGGCCAAGCTAGCACGCTCGATGGCATTAAGGCGCCCAACATTCAAGGTAAGGGGCTGGCTGGAGGCGGGCGAGGCCCGCTGTAAGCCAGTCCCGCTTGACCGCAGAATTTAATAGGGTCAGGTTCAATTTTAATTTCGCTTTACCGAGCACGAACTACCCTATTTGCCCCATCGGCATTTTCCGCCGTGCTTTGCCATTTGGCAATCCGATTTTGCCCGTACAATAACGGGCATGGAAGTACAAAATCAGCCCATCCCACAGACACATTCTCCACCAGGCGAGGGGAATGCGGTGTTCATGCGCGAGGCGCTGGAGCTGGCACGACAGGCCGAGGCGGCTGGCGAGGTGCCGGTAGGCGCCGTCGTGGTGAAGGATGGGGTAATCATCGGGCGCGGCTTCAATGCGCCGATCTCGCGCCACGATCCTTCCGCCCATGCCGAGATGATGGCGCTGCGCGAGGCGGCGCGGCATCTGGGCAATTACCGTCTGGTCGGCTGCGAGCTGTTCGTTACGCTGGAGCCATGCGTGATGTGCGTGGGCGCCATGTTCCATGCGCGCATTGCGCGTGTGGTGTTCGGCGCGCGCGACCCCAAGACCGGCGCATGCGGCAGCGTGGTGGATTTGTTTGCCGAGCAGCGCCTGAATCACCACACCGGGGTGAGCGGCGGTGTGCTGGCGGAGGAGTGCGGTTTGATGCTGAGCAATTTTTTCGCCATGCGCCGTGCGCAGCAGCGCAGTGGGGAATGACGGAGTAGTAGCATGAAAATCAACATCCATGTCGCCACGCAAACCCTCGAACTGCTCGATGATGCAGGCAATCTGCTGCGCCGCTTTCCGGTTTCCACCGGGGCGAACGGCGCGGGGGAGGAGAGTGGCAGCTACTGTACGCCGCGCGGGCGGCACACCATCCGCGCCAGGATCGGCGCGGGCCAGCCGCTGAACACGGTGTTCGTGCAGCGCCGCCCGACCGGGGAAATCTATACGCCGCAGCTCGGCGCGCAGTATCCGGGGCGCGACTGGATACTCACGCGCATCCTGTGGCTGTCGGGGTGTGAAGTGGGGTATAACAGGCTGGGCTCATGCGACACCATGCGCCGTTATATTTATATCCATGGCACGCCGGATAGCACACCGCTCGGCCAGCCCGGTTCCAGGGGTTGCGTGCGCATGCGCAACGCCGACCTGCTGGAGTTGTTCGACCTGGTCCCGGTGGGCACGGAAGTCAACCTGATTGCCTGATCCAGCCGCTGCAACTTCCCGGGGAAACGTGAACGGAACTTATGCGCGATTCTCTGGTATAAGGTACAGGAGGCGATATGAACAGGCGTACCTTCATCAAGCTGGCAGCAAGCGGAGCAGGAGTATTCGCCTTGTCGCGGTTCATCGTGTCGGAGCAGGCCATGGCGGCGGAGCACATCGAGAAAATCAGCAAGAGCAATGCGGAGTGGAAGAAGCTGCTTACGCCGGAGCAGTATTACGTGTTGCGCGAAGAAGGCACCGAGCGCGCAAACAGCAGCCCGCTCAATCACGAAACGCGCAGCGGAATGTTCGCGTGCGTCGCCTGCGGGCTGGAACTGTTCCCATCCAAGTACAAATATGACAGCGGCACCGGCTGGCCGAGCTTCTACGACGTGCTGCCCGGCCATGTCGAAACCAAAACCGATTTCAAACTGTTCCTGCCGCGCACCGAATATCACTGCGCGCGCTGCGGCGGTCATCAGGGGCATGTGTTCAAGGATGGCCCGCCGTCTACCGGGCTGCGCTATTGCAACAACGGCGTGGCGCTGAAATTCATTCCCGGCAAGGCATGAGCCATTTGTAAGAGCGGCATGCCTGCGATCAAGTGGCTCGCGGGCATGGCCCAGCTTACTGATCGTTTAACGTGAACATCGCGCCGCGCGTCCCCGTTGCGCTGGGCAAACATATAAGCGTGGCCAAGATTGTTATGCACTCGCGCCTTTGCGGCGATTGTTTCACGTTGTCTTGGCAAGCGGCATATGTATAGCTTAACGGGCAGACACGTTCTTCATCCCTCGCACCCTGTGGCCCGGCTTGATGCCGTTCCTGGCGAACCAGCCGCCGGACATTTCCAGCGCGTACAACGCATCTCCCTTTGCGCTGTGTAAATCCGTGGTATTGGCATGCATTTCTTCGATATTGATGACGGCGCCGTTGACGGCGATGAAGGCGATGGAGAGCGGCAGCGGCGTATCCTTCATCCAGAAGTTGTACTTGTCAGCCTTTTCGAACACGAACAGCATGCCGCAATCGGCGCACAGATGGCCGCGCTGCATGAGGCCGCGTTCGCGGCTTTGCGGGGTGTTGGCAAGCTCTGCATGAATACGGTGGTTGCCAACCATCAGCGCAATATCCGCGCACCATGCGGGTTGCATGGCAAGCAGGCCGGACAGGTATAGCGTGGAAAGAAGCCTCATGGCGGTATCTGGGGAATGGCAGGGAGTTTAGCAGGAGCGCGGCAGGGTTTGGTAGTATGGAACCGGGACCCAAATGCCAAAAAAACCTATCTTGCCTTTTGTATTCTGCTTGCTGAGTGGCTGTCTGCTGTTGGCCTCGCCGCTCCATGCCATGCAGATCACCTTGAGCGTGGCAGACATAACCGCGCCGGGCCTTGCTGCACGCGGGGTACGGGTAGTGTTGGCGCAGGATGGGGCGGCAGACCTGGGTATTGCCGAGTTGCGGTGGACGGAAAAAATCTGGCGCAAGGTGCATGTCCACTGCGCTGAATTTCTGCTCAGCTCGGTGCGTATGACGTGCCGCCGGGGCAAGCTGGATTCGGCTCCCGATCTGCCCTTTGAAGTTGGCTACAATTTTTCCGCGCAACGCATGGAATTGCAGGTTTCCGCTGCCGGAAATGAGCGGTGGCAGGTCAATGCTGATTTCCGTGTGCAGCCGTGGCGCGCCGAGATACGGCTACGCAATGCGCAGGGCAGACGTCTGGCCGCCATGTTGCCGCCTGCATGGCCGTCGCTTGTGCAAGGCGTGCTGAATGGCACACTGCGCTTGCAGGGTGGTGGGGCCAAGATTAGCCGGGCGAATGCCGATCTGCAGCTCGCCGATCTGGCGTTTGCGGATGCCGCTGGCTTGCATGCCGCCGAGAAATTGGCGGGCACGCTGCACCTTGAAGCCACGCGCGCCGGCCAGCAATGGGATTGGCGCGGCGCCGTCGACTGGCAGGGTGGCGAGCTGTTCTGGCAACCGTTGTATTTGCGCGGCGGCAACGCGCTGCAAGCATCCGGCCAGTGGGATGGCGCACGGCTGCAGGTTACCCAGGCCGTGGCTGAACTGGCGGAGATTGGCAAGCTTGAACTGACCGCGCTGTGGGATGCAAATAAGAATACGTTGCTTGAGGCCACATTGCGTGGCAACAACCTCGGCTTGGAGCGTCTGTTTGCCAATTTTGCACGGCCATTCCTGAATGACAGCCTGCTGGCTGCGAGCGAACTGTCCGGCCGCGGCGACGTAGATTGGCAATATCGCAATGGTGCCACGCAGGCGTTGACTGTGGCATTGCGCGATGCCGAACTGACGGACGGGCAAAAGCGTTTCATGCTGCGTGGGGTGAACGCCGTTATTCCGTGGTATGCGGATGCAACCTCCCAGGCTGGCATTTCGTTTAATGAGGGAGTTTTGTGGGGCGCGCCGATTGGCGCCACGGCGTGGCAAATAGCGATGCGCGGACAGGATTTTTCTGCAGCGGAAATTGTCTTGCCTGTTTTTGACGGTAAGCTTGCCGTGCAGGATTTTCATCTGCACAACGAGGGAGGTGGGTGGCAGT
>JAGWMH010000170.1 GCA_028871775.1 Betaproteobacteria bacterium | reverse complement strand
GTTGATATAAATTGAAAACGGAAATTTCGCTTTCGGAAGAACACGGGCGTCAGTTACATGATGCGCTCGGGAAGCGCTAACGGCACCGTCAGGAAAAACGGGAGGTGATTATGTATCAGCGTATTCTGGTTCCAATTGATGGCAGCGCGACATCCGAGCGGGCGTTGCATGAAGCGATCAAACTGGCGGCTGGCAAGGCTCAATTACGCCTGGTTTATGTGATCGAGGAAGTCTACCCGCTGGATGCCGAGGGCTATGCCTTTATCGATTATGCCGCGCTGCAGGAAGCGGTGCGCCATACCGGCGAGCGCGCTCTCGCGCAGGCCGCGGAAAAGGTGCGGAAGTCGGGCGTGGTGGCGGAAACTGCGCTGCTTGAAGCGGCCGGGGAGCGCGTCGCCAAGGTGATCGACGGCGAGGCGATGAAATGGAAGGCCGGCCTGATCGTTATCGGCACCCATGGGCGTTCCGGTTTAAGCCGTTTGCTGCTGGGCAGCGTTGCGGAAGGCGTGGTGCGCGGGGCATCTGTTCCTGTGCTGCTGGTTCGCGCCGAATGAACCCGCTGGTGTTCATATTTATTTCTCCGGCAACGGAACGTGCATTGCCTTCGCCACCACCTCGCGGGTCAGGTGCGGCGCAAATAATTCGATGAAGTCGTAAGTGTAGCCGCGCAGGTATTCGTTCTTGCGGAGGGCGACGCGCGTGGTGCTGGGTTTGAACAGATGCCCCGCATCCATCATGCGCAAGCGCTTGTCGCGTTCGGGGATGAAGGCCATTTTCGCCAGTATGCCGATGCCTAGCCCCAATTCCACATAGGTCTTTATCACGTCCGCATCAATCGCGGTCAGTGCGATGTTCGGCTGGATGTTGGCGGCTTCGAACGCGGCGTTGATTTTGCCGCGCCCGCTGAACGCAAAATCGTAAGTGATGATGGGGTATTGCGCAATTTTCGCCAGCGTCAGTTTCTTCTCCGCCAGCAAGGGGTGGCGTGGCGGGGTGATGACGCAGTGGTTCCATTCGTAGCACGGCAGGGTGATCAGATCGTCGTAGAGCGACAGGCTTTCGGTGGCGATGCCGATGTCGGCATCACCGCTCAATACTTGTTCGGCGATCTGGGTCGGGTTGCCCTGGTGCAGTCCCAGCTTCACGCCGGGGTAGCGTTTGATGAATTGCTTGACCACCGGCGGCAAGGCGTAGCGCGCCTGGGTGTGGGTGGTCGCGATGGTCAGGTGGCCGCTGTCCTGCGAATGAAACTCCTGGGCAACCTCCCTCAGGTTCTCCGCATCGTGCAGCATGCGCTGGGCGATGGCCAGAACGGCTTTGCCCGGCTCGGTGACGGCGGCGATGCGCTTGCCGCTGCGCACGAAAATCTCGATGCCCAGCTCTTCCTCGAGTAATTTTATCTGCTTGCTGATGCCGGGCTGCGAGGTGTACAGCGCATTTGCCGCGTCGGAGATTTTCAGCCCTTGACGCACAATTTCGTTGAGGTAGCGCAGTTGTTGCAGGTTCATGGCTATATTCCTATATCACTGACAGCTATATGATTCTAACAATAAAGTATTTAGAAGTATAACTGTGTCTGGCTACAATGCGCGCCTGAATTTGACGGAGCGGCTGCATATGGATTGGGTGTACACGTTGTCCGGCTTCCTGGTGGGGCTGGTTGTCGGTGTCACAGGGGTAGGCGGCGGGTCGCTGATGACACCGTTGCTGGTGCTGGTGTTTGGCGTTTCTCCGGCAACTGCGGTGGGCACCGATTTGCTGTATGCCTCATTGACCAAGACGGTGGGTGGCTGGGTGCATGGGCGGCGCGGCACGGTGGACTGGAAGGTGGTGGGGTTGCTCGGTCTGGGCAGTTTGCCGGCGTCCGTGGTTACGGTAGCCCTGTTGAAATATTTGGTGCTGGATGAGAAAACATTGCGCGGTTTGGTGACCGGCGTGTTGAGCGTGGCGCTGTTGCTGACGGCTGCCGCGCTGTTGCTGAAAAACTGGATCAGGAAAGTTGCGCGGCGCGAGGATGGCACGGTGTACGAATTGCACCACCGTTATTTGCCGGCGGCCACTATTGCAACAGGCATGGTGGTCGGCTCATTGGTGACAGTTTCCTCGATAGGCGCAGGCGTGCTGGGTACGGTCGCCTTGCTGTTCTTGTACCCGCGCATGCCAGCGGTGAGAGTGGTAGGCACGGACATCGTCCATGCCATCCCGCTGACCGCGCTGGCCGGAATGGGGCATTTGGCATTGGGTACGGTAAACCTGCTGCTGCTGGGCAGTTTGCTGCTTGGCTCGCTGCCCGGCATCTATGTCGGCAGCCACTTGAGCGCCAGGGTGCCGGAAAAAACATTGCGTCCGATTCTGGCAGTGATGCTGCTTACCATCGGCCTCAAGATGATGTTCTACAAGTAAGTGCAAAGGAGAAAATGCGGTGAGCGTAAACACACAAAACCTGTCTGATTTCGAGGAAATCGACCGTTTCGAGCAGACCATCCAGGTTTTCAATGCCGGCAACCTGGATCTGGACCGCATGACGGCGGTGCGCCTGCAGAATGGCGTATACGGCCAGCGCCAGCACGGCGTGCACATGTTCCGCATCAAGGTGCCCGGCGGGCGCCTGACGCCGGACCAACTGGATGCAGTCGCGGATGTCGCCGCGAATTATTCGCAAAAGGGCGTTGCGCATGTCACCACGCGCCATTCCATCCAGATCCACTACATGCCGCTCGACAGCGCGCCGGCCGCGATGCGCCGCATCGCCAAGGTCGGCATGACTACGCGCGAGGCATGCAGCAACACGGTGCGCAACATGACGGCATGCAGCCTGTCGGGCGTATGCCCGCGCGAGCATGTCGATGTGACGAAGCATCTGGACAGCGCGGTGAGCCACTTTCTGCGCAACCCCCTCAACCAGCAGTTGCCGCGCAAGTTCAAGATCAGCTTTTCCGCCTGCGAGGCGGATTGCGCGCAAGCGCTGCTGCATGACTGCGGCGTGGTGGCGGTCAACAGGAACGGACAGCACGGCTTCATGGTCAAGGCCGGCGGCGGCCTGGGGCACAAGCCGCACGAGGCGATTGTGGTCGAGGAATTCATTCCGGAGAGCGAGCTGCTGTTTTCGCTGGAAGCGCTGGTATCGTTGCACAACAAATATTCCGACCGCACCAAGCGCGCCAAATCGCGCATCAAGTTTCTGGTCGAGCGCTTCGGCGAACAGGGTTTTGTGGATAAGTATCGCGAGGAATTCAACCGCACCAGGGAAGCACTGGCCGGCCAATCCTACCCGCGCGGCGCATGGCGGGCGCAGAGCGGCCATGAAATCCCCGGCCCCGGTGCGCCGCGCAGGCTGTTTGCGCAGCACCAGGAAGGACGGTTCGTGCTGCCGGTTGCGCTGCCGACGGGCGATATGACCCCGGAGCAGTTGCGCGGCATCGCCGCGTTGCTGCGCGGGCAGGGATTGGGCGAAATTCGCACCACGCAAGACCAGAACCTTTCCATTTTCAACGTGCCGCAATCCGGCGTAGCCGCGTTGCGCCGCGGACTGGCCGAACTCGGACTGCACGAGCCGGTTACCGGGGATAACGTGGTGGCGTGCCCGGGGACTTCGACTTGCCGCCTCGGCATCACCTCCAGCCCGGTGATCGCGCCGCAACTGTCCGGCGGCAGGGCCGATTTGCGCATCCGCGTGTCGGGCTGCCACAACGGCTGCGCGCAGCCGGAAACCGGCGACATCGGCATTTACGGGGAAGGCAAGCGCGTGCACGGCAAACTGGTGCCGCACTACCAGATGTATTTTGCCGGCAGCGGCATGCAGAACGGCGCGCTGGCCATGAAAGGCCCCGCGCTGCCGGCGGCGCGCATCAAGCAGGCCATCGAGCGCGTACAGGAAGCGCACCTCGCCAGCGGCGAGGCAAGTTTCTTCGCCTGGGCGCGTGCGCAGGCCCCGGATTATTTCAAGCAACTGCTGGCCGACCTGGCCGAAGTGAAGCCGGAAGATTTGCAATCGGTCATGCGCGACCACGGCGATGCCGGCGATTTCCGTGTGGTGAATCTGGGCGGCGGCGAATGCGCGGGCGTGTCGCAGGTGCTGATCGGCGCGAACTTCTTCGAGGCCGCACACGAACGCGAGTACCGCAACGCACTGGTGTTTCAGCGCAAGTACGACGAAGCGGCGCAGTGCAATGAAGCGATCTTGCGGCTGCTTGGCTCAGGGGTGGCGCAGCTGCTGGGCGGGGTTCGTCAGGACGATTTGAGCAAGCTTGCCGGCCAGTTATGGCAACTGGCCCCCGGCGCGGTTGCCGACGAGTTTACCAAGGCTGCCGCTGCACTGGCGAATAATACGGGCGGGATCAGCAACGAACAGCTTGCACCGATCAGTGCGGCGGTGGATGGTTGGACGGTGAAAGTGGCGGCATTCGTGATGGAAAAGGATACACACCTTGATTTGGCTGAAGCATCTGCCGGTTTGCTGGTATAGGAGGTGGGCATGGATCTGCAACAAAAAATTGACCAGGTGGTTGCCGTATT
>JAGWMH010000169.1 GCA_028871775.1 Betaproteobacteria bacterium | reverse complement strand
GGATAGCCGGCGAAGGTGCGGATGATCCAGATCAGCACGCCACAGCCGAGGCCGAATATCAGTTGCCCTTGTTTCGATAACGGCGAGGTGACGTAATCGGTGGCGATGAAGAACGCCCCCAGAAATGTGGCGCCGGACATCAGGTGGAAGGTGCCGGAGGTAAAGCGGGCCGGGTCAACGGCGTGGAACACCGCAGCCATCAGAAACAGCCCGCCCATCACGCTCAACGGGATGTGCCACGAGATGATGCGCTTGGCCATCAGGAACAGGCCGCCGGCAAGTATCAATAGCGCCGAAGTCTCGCCCAGGCTGCCGGCGCGGTAGCCCAGCGCCATGTCCATCAGGTCGGGCACCTTGGCCATGGACTGCGTCACCGGAATGCCGCGTGACAATTCGGTCTTGATGTAGCCCAGCGCCGATGCCGCACTCACCGTGTCGGGCATGTGGCCGCCGAAGGTGATGGCGATGGCATCCATCAGCCCGGGCGAGCCGGCAGAAAACAACGGATGCGGCATGACCCATGCCGTCATCACCACGGGGAATGACACCAGCATGACAGTACGCCCCACCATGGCGGGGTTGAACACGTTCTGGCCGATGCCGCCGAAGGCGTGCTTGGCCAGGGCGATGGCGAAAACCGCGCCCAGCAAGCCGGTCCACCAAGGCGCCCACGGCGGCAGGCTCATCGCCAGCAGCCAGCCGGTAATGATCGCCGAGTAGTCGGTGAGCGCCGTCTTTGCTGGCTTGTCGGCCAGCGCCATGCATCCCGCTTCGATTGCCACGCAGGAGCCGACCGTGACGGTGAACAGCAGGATCGCCGGCCAGCCGAACAGGTAGAAATCGAAAGCGGTGGCCGGTATCAGCGCCAGCAGCACCGTGAACATGGTCTTCTGAACGCTGTTGGACGAGTGGGCGAACGGCCCGCTGGTGGTGGCGATATTCATGCGTTGGTCTTTTCTTCGGCGGTGGATGCGGTCTTGGCTTCCCCTGCATTGGCCGGCTGGGCACCGGCTGCGGGGGTGGCGGCCGGGGCCGGTTTGCGCGCGGCCATGGCCGCGCGTTTGGCCTCGGAAATTTTTTCTACGCGGATGGTTTTCACCTCGGCCAGTGTTTTGACGCGCTCGCTCTTGCGGCGCTCGAGCTCCTGTTCTTTCAGCGCTCCCTTGGCGTAGTTGAAGTAGTGCACCAGCGGTATGTGCGACGGGCACACCCACGAGCAACTGCCGCACGAGATGCAGTCCATCACCCCCAGCTTGGCTGCGGTCTCCAGATTATCCTTGCGGATGAAAGCGGCCATCTCGATCGGTGACAGACCGCCGGGACAGATGGTGACGCAATTGCCGCAGCGGATGCAGGGGCTGGTTGGCTGGTTGTTGGCCTCCTCGGCGGTGAGTGCCAGAATGCCCGCAGTGCCTTTGACCACGGGCACCTCCAGGCTGGGCAACGGCTCGCCCATCATCGGCCCGCCGTTGACGAGGTGCGCAGGCGGGGCGGAGAAGCCGCCGCAAAACTCGATGAGGTCGGCCACGCGGGCGCCGATGGGTGACAGGATGTTCTTGGGCTCGCGTATCGCACGGCCGCTCACCGTCACCACGCGGGTGATCAGCGGGCGGCCAAAGCGGACGGCGTGGTGCACGGCGCGGACGGTGGCGACGTTGTATGCGACGACACCGACCTCGGCCGTGCGTTTTCCTGCCGGAGTCTCGCGGCCGGTGATCGCAAGTATGAGCTCGTGCGCGTAGCCCATGGGGTACTGCGCCGGCACGCCCACCACCTCGACCTCGGAAAAAGGGGCAGCCGCCTTCGTCATGGCCTCGATCGCCTGGGGCTTGTTCAGTTCGATACCGATGACCACCCTGGGTGCGCCCATGACACGGGCCACGATGCGGGCGCCGTCGATCACCTCATCGGCGTACTCGCGCATCACCCGGTCGTCGCAGGTGATGTATGGCTCGCACTCGGCGCCGTTGACCAGCAGGATGTCGAGCTTGTACTGGGTGCCGAGGTTCAGCTTCACCGCCGCGGGAAACACGGCGCCGCCCATGCCGACGATACCTGCCTGAGCGACACGGTCCCGGATCACCTGGAGATCGGCGGCAAAGGGGTCAGCGATGGGTTCGGGCAGGTCAGCCCATTCGTCCTTGCCATCGGCCTCGAGGATGATAGTCGTCTGCGGCAGCCCCGAAGGATGGGGTGCGGCAACGTCGGTCACCACCGAGATGCGGCCCGAGGTGGGCGCGTGCTGGGAAGCCGATATCGTACCCTGGCTGCGCGCAATCATCTGGCCTTTCTTGACCAGTTCGCCACCGGACACCAGCACCTCGGCGGGGGCGCCGACGTGCTGCTGCAGCGGGATGTAGAGCATGCGAGGCATCGGCAGGGCGACGATGGCCTTCTCGCTGGTCTGCTCCTTGCGATATTCCGGATGAACGCCGCCGCGGATGGGAAAAAGTTTCATCTGTTCATATTCCTTCAATCAATCACATATATTCGCGTGATGTAGCAGGTTCTGCCCGTTTCCCTCTCCCCAACCCTCTCCCGCAAGCGGGCGAGGGGGCAAACGAATCGCTGCGCGAGTTTCACGTTAATGCGCGTGCCCGACTTCGGGCTTGGACTGCGTGGGCTCAACTTCGGGCTTGGGCCAGTGCCAGTTGGCCAGCGTCACCGGCACCGGCACCATCACGATGGCGTCGGTGGGACAGACCTTGACGCACTTGCTGCAGCCGTGGCAGGCATCAACGATCACCGTGTGCATCAGCTTGTTGGCCCCCAGAATCGCATCCGTCGAACACTCCCGGATGCAGCGCGTGCAACCAATGCACAGGTCCTCGTTGATGAAGGCGTATTCCGGTCCCTTCTCCTCGTGTTCGGAGAGGTCGGCGGTGACGCCCAGCTTCTTGGCCAGCGCCTCGATCACCACTTTGCCGCCGGGAGCGCACAGGGTTACCGAAGCCTCGCCCTTCGCCAGCGCCGCCGCATATTGTGCGCAGCCGACATAACCGCACTGGCCGCACTGCGAACCGGGCAGCATGGCCTTCAATTCTTCTTCAAGCGGATTTTCCTCCACGGCGAGGAAGCGCGCCGCCGCGCCGAGCAATCCGCCCAGAACGAGGCCCATTATCGTGAGACTGCCAATAGCAATTAACATGGTAGACATCCTTAGCTTGTGCTCATACCGGAAAAACCCATGAACGCCAGCGCCAGCAGGCTGGCGACGATAAAGCCGATCGGCGGGCCGGCGAACAGGCGCGGGGTGTCGGCCAGCGCCAGCCGTTCGCGCAGTCCGGCGAAAATGACCATCACCAGGCTGTAACCGATGGAGGAAGCGAAGGCAAACAGCGTGGCGCCGATGAAGTTCATCCTGCCTTCGACCAGCAGCAGGGCAACGCCCAGCACTGCGCAGTTGGTGGTAATCAGCGGCAGGTAGATGCCCAGCATCTGGAACAGCGGCGGCGATACCTTGCGCACAATCATCTCGGTGAACTGCACGGCGGCGGCGATAATCAGGATGAAGGTCACCGTGCGCAGATAGCCGAGGCCGTAGGGTTGCAGCAAAGCGGCTTCGACAGCCCAGTCGGCCATCGACGAAACAGTGATCACGAAAGTGGTGGCCATGCCCATGCCGACGGCGGTGTCGATGCGCGTGGTGACACCCATGAACGAGCACAGGCCGAGAAAGCGTGCCAGAATGACGTTGTTGACCAGCGCCGCGCTTATCATCAATAGTACGTATTCCTTCATTCCCCGGCTCCTTGCCTACTCAAGACTGCACGTTTCGCCCGCACCGGCGCGGCGAAGAAAACGCGGGGCGAGATCGCCCCGGACCATCAGGCGCCCTGCTCCCAGACGCGCCAGCCACAATCCGAGCGCGAGGCCTGCAAGCATGGCGACCATGGTAACGCGGTCGCTGCCGGCAGCCCATTGCGCCAGTGCTCCGGCGATCAGCAAGGTGGCAAGCGGAATGACATAAGCGGTGATTGAAGCCTTGAGCAGCGCATTCTCGCGGATACCTATCACCACCCGTTCGCCGACCCTGAGGCCAATATCATTGACGAGCTGGAAGCGGCGTGCCTCCAGCCGGCTGGCTGTGGTGCCGATGCCCTTGGAGCCGCACGCCGAGGCGGAGGCGCAGCCGCTGCAACTGGAGCTCTGCTCGGGTTCCAGCCATGCCATGGCGCCTTCCACGGCGACCACATGGGCGAAGCCCTCGACCATGGCGGGAGCGCTGAAATCCGTAGTGCTGTGCAAAGGCTCGTCCATGGTCACGCCTCCACGGTGGAAACCACGCCCGAGGGCGTGACGTAGATCGCCTTCTGTCCCCCGGCGGCCTTGAGGATGGCCTGCCGGCGCTCGACCGGCGCCATCAGCATGGCGGTGGAAAGGCCGTCGGCAACGATGCCGGTGTCAGCCACCACCGAAACACCCAGCAGCGCGGGCGCGGTGCGTCCGGTGCGGGTGTCGATCAGGTGGGTGAAGGCGCCGGCGGAATCAAACAGGGTGCCGTAGCCGCCCGAG
>JAGWMH010000168.1 GCA_028871775.1 Betaproteobacteria bacterium | reverse complement strand
GGAGAAATGCTCCGAAAAATAGGCCGCCAGGCTTTCCGGATAGGAAACTCCATGCTGTTTGAGGAACACGCTGCGGATCGTTTCGCCCACCTTGATTGGAAGGACGGTTAAGCCGAACCCGGCAATATAAATGCGCAGGCTTTCCAGCCAATAGACGCGATGGCCCAGCAGGGCGAGGTATTTTTGCCAGCGCAGGAAACGCAACCCGTAATTGACCAGCGAAAGCGCGAGCGCAATGGCCGTGCCTGCCATGCCAACCCGGATGACAGCCGCCACGACTTCCTGCCAGCCGCCCCACAGGGAAAATATCAAATAGCCAACAGCACTCAGCAGCACGACCAGCAGCAGCGCGCGGAAACGCCATCCGCTGAGGATGGTATGGGCCATGTTTATGCGATGAGCCAGATGGTGGCAATCACCCACGCACCGACAACGATGAACAGATGCGGGTCGCGCACCAGATCATACGACGGGTCGCCTCCCCTGCTCTGGTGGTGCAGCAGGTATATGTAGCGGAACACGCCGTACATCACGAACGGCACGGTGTAGATCAGGTTGGATGTGCCGTGGATGCGTATGGTGTCCGGATTCATGGTGTACAGGCTGTAGCTCATGATCAGGCCGGCGGCGGTAACCCCGATCATCTTGTCCAGCAGCACCGGGCTGTAATGCTCCAGCACCCTGCGGTGTGCGGTCTTGTCTCCGTTCAGGGCAATGATTTCCGCGCGCCGTTTGGTGAAGCCGAGAAACAGCGTCACCATCATGCCGCACAGCAACAGCCATTGCGAGGGAGGAATGCCGACTCCCAGCGTTCCGGCGAGGATGCGCAGCATGAAGCCGGTGGCGATAATGAACACATCCAGGATCACTACGTGCTTGAGCCGGAGAGAATAGGCGACGTTCATCAGCGCATAGGCAACCAGGATAATGACTACAATTTTCGATGCCACAAAAGCCAGCCCGAAGCCCAGCGCGCCGAGCGCGGCTGCGAGAATGATGGCGGCGGTGATGGATACCTGACCGGACACCAGTGGCCGCAGATTTTTCTTGGGATGATGGCGATCCTGCTCCAGATCAATGATGTCGTTGATGATGTAGACAGTGCTGGATGCCAGACAGAATGCGACAAAGGCCATCACCACCCGGGTAACCATGCCGGGGTCATGCCAAGCGTGGCCGAACAGCAGGCCGGTGAACACGAATGCATTCTTCACCCACTGGTGGGGGCGCATCAGGCGCAATAATTCAATAAATATTCTCATTTGGTTAACCTGGAATTTTTCGATAGTACGCATAGTCGGCGCTGGACAGCAATTCCCTGTCGCCCCGGCTGTCGCCGTAAGCATATAGCGTGTAGCCGCTCCTCGGGCCCAGCAATGCTTCAAGCCGCCGGACTTTCTCGATACCGAAACAATTCTCTCCCAGCAGGTTTCCGGTGATGCGGCCATCTTCACGCGTTTCCAGATGCGAGGCGATCACATCATCGAAGCCCGTCTTCAGCGCCCAGGGCCGCACATAAAACTCCAGCGAAGCGCTGATAACCACGCAGCGGTGCCCCTGCTGCTTGTGCCAGTCAAAACGATGGACCGCCTCGGTGCGGATCAGCCCCGGCAGTTTATGCTCGGCAAACTGCGCCGCCTCCCGTTGCAGTTCATCAACATGCATCCCGGCCAGGCATTGGGTGAACACCCTTTCCTTCGCGACGTCATTGCGGATCATGCCCAAGCCGTAACCCACCAGTGTCGGCGCAAGAATGAAAGCGTGGCGCATAACTGCAGGCGCACCGAGCACATGCAACAGGAACGGCAGCAGGGTATCGCGCCGCGTCAGCGTGCCGTCGAAATCGAAGGCCGCCACAACCGGTTTATCAACGTGAAAGTCGCGTAGCGAGGCCTTGTCACTCTCGCCCGCTTGCGGGAGAGAGCTGGAGAGAGGGAAACGGGCATCGCGCGTTTCATTCGGGTGCCCGGCCAAAAGTTCATCGGAATTATGGGCGGCATCTTTGCCAAGCCCGTTTGCTTGCGCCTCGCTCACAATTTCAGCCGCTTGAAGATCGGCTCCGGGATATGCTGGATGATCAGCATGATGTAGCGCCAGAACCAGGGCAGATAAACCACATCCGCCGATTTATCCAGGGCGCGCGCAATACGCTCGCCGATGGCTTGCGGCGAGGCGACCAGAAACAGCCCGGGCAACCCGAACGTCATGGCGGTGTCCACAAAACCCGGCTTGACGGTGATAACCCGCACGCCGCTGGCAAACAGGCGGTTGCGCAGCCCTTGCAGGTACAGGCTGAGCGCGCCTTTCGCCGCGCCATACACATAGTTGCTCTGCCTGCCGCGGTCACCCGCCACCGAAGAAATGCCGATGATGAAGCCGTGTTTCAATGGCTCGAAATAATTGGCGCAGTAGCTCAGGATGGAGGCAGCGCCGGTGAAGTTGCTGGCGATGACTTTCGCGCCCAGCTTGAAATCGCGCGCCGCCTGCTGATCGCCGAGGTAGCCGAAAGCCACCACCACGCCGGATAGATCCGGCATTGCTTTTATCACGGCTTGCAGGAAGGCTTCGTGGGTTTCGGTCGCTTCCGCATCGAACAATCCATAACGTACTTCGACGCCGTGGCGCAGGTGCAAGTCTGCGGAGATGCGCTCTAATTCATCCAGGTCGCGCGAGGCCAGATACAGGGCAGCACCACGCGCGGCAAAGGCGGCGGCGGTAGCACGCGCGATGGCGGAAGTGGCGCCGAGGATCAGTACTGCTTCGCTCATGAAAGTTCCTCACCTATTCTCAATCGCCGCGACAGGCTGGAACTGAAACGGTTTTGCGGATCGACCGCATTCTTGATCTTGAGCCATTCGCCATAACGCGGATACATGGCACGGAAAGATTCTGCGGAAAGCCGCGCATCCTTGGCGAGATACACGCGCCCGCCGTGCCGCAACACGGTCTCGTCCAGCCTGTCCAGCAGCGCAAACAATCCGTCGTCGCGGATTGGCAAATCCAGCGCCAGAGTGTAACCCGCCATGGGAAAGGACAGCAGCCCCCTGCCCTGCGCGCCAAGGCGTTTCAGCACAGCAAGGAAGGAAGGGCGGTGGCTGCCGGACAACTCCTGCAGCAATGCCTTGATGCCATCGAATGCAGTCGCATCCGGGATCACGCACTGATATTGCACGAAACCGCGCTTGCCGTACATGCGGTTCCACTGGCCGATTGCATCCAGCGGATAAAAATACGAATCGTAGCCGGTCAGAAACGGCTGCTGTCTTTTGCCTTCGCGCCGGTAATAGAACGCGTTGAACGCACCGATGCTGAACGGGTTCATCATCCAAGCCGGAAAATCGAAAGGAATAGCACGGGCGTGTTTTTTGCGGGAGCGGCCTCCCGCCAATTCTTCGCTATTGAAAGAAGACAAGGACAATCCAACCGGCAATTCCTCCTTCGCCGCATGGTGGCCGCACATGGCGATGCCGCGCCCAAGCTGGGCACCGCCGGCCATGCTGTCTATCCACGCGACGGTGTAGCGGTCATCCAAGGCCGGATTTTGCAGGTGCTGAAAAAGCTGCTCCAGATCAGCGGCGGCATGATGCCGCACCATCATGTGCGAACTGGCTATCGGGATGAGCCTGAGCGTCACTTCGCCGATGATGCCGGTCAGCCCCATGCCGCCCAAGGTGGCCCGGAACAGCTCTGCATTTTCAGCCGGAGAACACGCCACGCGGCTGCCATCGGCCAGGATCAGCTCTATGGCAGCAACGTGATCGCCGAACGAGCCGTCATGGTGGTGATTCTTGCCGTGCACGTCCGCCGCCACACAGCCGCCCAGGGAAACGAATTTCGTTCCCGGCGTGACCGGCAGAAACCAGCCGTGCGGAGCTATCACCTCCAGAATTTCCGCCAGCGTCACCCCGGCTTCAGCGCGCAGGACGCCGTTGTCAGCATCGAGTTCCAGCAGGCGGTTGACGCGCTCGGTCAGCAGCACGCGCCGGTTCTCATTCAGCGCCGCATCGCCATAGCTGCGCCCCTGCCCGCGCGCAATCACGCTGGCTGCGTCGGAATAGAGATCGGCGTAGCGTTCCGGGCGCTCCACTTCGCAGGATTGCACCGGGTAGCGTCCCCATCCGGAGAGCGGCGTAACTAGCATTGCCATAAAATTGGTTTTTTGAAATCGCCCGTCAATCGGGCACTCGGCAAGAAAGACGGTTGATTTTACAATTAATGGCACGGAGGCGAAACAAGAGCCGCCGTGATCCGGATACGGAATGGTTCAACAGCCCGGCTCTCGCCGATACAACCACCACTGTCCGGACTGTGTTACCAGGAAAATTCTGCATGTGGCGTTTCTGAATATAAATTTGCCGATATCAACAGCCGCATGCACAACGAAATAATCATATTTATAGCCCTCTTGAGCTTGCCAATCGAAACTTTTCGGATTAAATTCAAAGCCAAGTCCTACCCCGGGCGCATATTCCGGTTTATATGCTACTGGTTGCACATAGGTCTGAGCAAAGCTGGGATCGGTAATGCCGAT
>JAGWMH010000167.1 GCA_028871775.1 Betaproteobacteria bacterium | reverse complement strand
GGGATCTATTCGAAAGCACCTTTGCGGTTTCCTGGGTAGTGGCTGCGGAAGATGCGGATGGCGCGGCGCGTGTGGAAAAAGATGCCGCAGCGGTGCTTGCCGCATTGCCGCCGCTGTTGCGCAAAAACCTGGCCTATGCCGATAATGCGGCAAGCTGGTTCGTGCATCATGGAATGGTTTCCGGCGGGGCGGCGGCACGTGCCAGTTGGCGCGTGTTGTTCGCGCAAGCCTTGCTGCGCTGGGACGAACAACAACGGGGGAAAACGACATGAGTCCGATCAGGATAACGCTCGCAGTGTTGGCCATGCTGGCCATGCATGCGGCATGGGCCGCGGAAAGCGGCATGGCACTCAAGGCCGATGCCATCAGGGCGGAACCGTTCGGCGACGCCAAAACGGTGGCCACGCTGTCCGCCGGCGACAAGGTGGAAATCCTCAAGAAAGACGGCGGCTGGCTGCAAGTGAAAAGCGCCAAGGGCAGCGGCTGGGTGCGCATGTTGAGCATCCGCAAGGGCGAGGCGCGCAAGGGCTCGGGCGATGCCGCCGGGCTGCTGGGGCTGGCGTCGGGGCGCGCGGGAACGGGCAAGGTGGTCGCCACTACCGGCATTCGCGGCCTCAACGAAGAGGAGCTGAAATCCGCCAAGTTCAACGCGGCAGAACTCAAGCTTGCCGAGTCGTTCGCCACCAGCCGGCCTGAAGCGCAGAAGTTTGCCGCCCAGGGCAAGCTGGCCGCGCGCAAGTTCGACTACCTGCCCGCTCCAGAATGAGGAGGGCTGTCATGATGAGATCGATGAAATGGCTGTGTCTGGTTGTTCTGGCGCTGGGTTGCGGCGCTGCATCGGGGCTGGATTTTGAGCAGGAACTGAAGAAGGCGCTCAAGGAAGGGGTACAGCAGAAAAGCGCGGCTCCATCCGGCGGCGCCCAGGGCGGCAACCTGCTGTCGGGGCTTGGCGGCACTTCGCAGGAAGAAGAAATCGCCATCGGCAGGCAGATCGCCGGCAACCTGCTCGGCGCATCTCCGCTGGTCAAGGACAAGCGCCTGCAGAAATACGTCAACAACGTCGGGCGCTGGGTGGCCAGCCAGAGCGAGCGCCCCGAACTGCCCTGGCATTTCGGCGTGATCGAATCGAGCGACGTCAACGCTTTTGCCGCGCCCGGCGGCTATATTTTCCTCACCCGCGGTTTATACCGCCTGCTCGCCAACGAAGCCGAACTGGCCGGCGTGCTGGCGCACGAGGTCGGCCACGTCATCCGCCAGCATCACCTGAAAATTTTGCAGCAAAGCCGTCTGGTGGATCTGGGCGGCAAATTGATCGCCAAACAGGTCGGTGATAACAACGCGGTGCAGAAGCTGATCGGCAGCGGTGCGGAAGTGGTGGCGCGCTCGCTCGACAAGAGCGCCGAGTTCGAGGCCGACCGTATCGCCGTGGTGCTGTCCACGCGCGCCGGTTATGACGCTTTCGCTTTTCCGGAAGTGCTGCAGCAGATCGGCCATTTCGCCAAAGATGACGGCAACGTGGCGCTGCTGTTCAAGACCCATCCTCACCCCGATGACCGTCTGGAAAAATTGGGGCAGGCCATGGGCGGCCGCTTCGATGCGGTCAAGGGGCAGGCGCTGGAGAAGCGTTTTTATCGCCTCAAACCATAAAAACTGCTGCGCTCGACATAACTGCGTTGCTCAAGTGCTCAAAATGCTCATTTACTAAACTGTAAACTCCGCTTTTTCGCCCTTGAGCGCCTTGTTCTGCCTTCGCTCGCGACGTTTTTAGAATCCGCAGGCCGGCTTTGCTGCATCACCAGCACCCCGCAAGGGCTTTTATTCTGTTGTCCGCCAGCTTTCGCTATAATCCGCCGCTTGGATGGGGGCAATAATTTCAAATCGTTTAACCCTGGAGGTGTAACAGCATGGAGAAATACAGCAAACGCATCATCATCATTCACTGGCTGACTCTGGCCTTGTTGGTGGCCGCCTGGTTCCTGGGCGATTCACTAAGTGACGCGCGGCATGAGGGCGGCGCGACTATCGCGGGCTATATGGTGCACTCCCTGGTGGGTGGCGCGGTGTTGCTGTTGACCTTGCTGCGTCTCGTTTACCGCCGCACGGACGGCATCCCGCCGGCGTTGGGCGACACTCTGCTGGACAAGGTTGCCAAGGGTGTCCACCATTTGCTGTATATCCTGCTGATCTTGTTGCCGCTGAGCGGCATCATGCAGGTGTTGACCAGCAATGTCGGCAAGGCGCTGCTGGCGGGCGATGCGTCCCTGTTGCCGAAGAAATTCGAAGGCGTGCCCGCTCATGGGGTGCATGAAATCCTGGTGAACGTGCTGATCGCGGTGGTGGTGGTGCATGTGCTGGGCGCCCTGAAGCACCAGTTCATCACGAAAGACAACATCATGGCCCGCATGTCGCTGCGCGACAAGAAATAAGCGGGACGTTCCCAATCTTCCAGCCGATCGCTTATCTCTTGAGAGAAAACGCAGTGATTGCCAGGAACGGCGCTGCTTTAAGAGGCGCCGCATGAACGGGTGTGTCCAATTGCCTGATTCAGGATATTCACCATGCTGATCCAGCTTGCCGTCATGGGCATGCTTGCGGCCTTGTTGCCGCTGGCAACCGTCTGGGTATCGAGTGACGAAGACAAGTACCGCAAGCTGGTATGGGCCATGCTGTTTCTTACCTTCGACTTGATCATGTTCGGCGCATTCACGCGGCTGACCGATTCCGGCCTCGGCTGCCCGGACTGGCCCGGCTGCTACGGGCAGGCCAACCCGCTGCAGGCGCATGCGAACATCAGCGTCGCCGAAGCGGCGATGCCGACCGGACCGGTGACCGTCATGAAGGCGTGGATAGAAATGATCCACCGCTACCTGGCCATGGGCATCGGCGTGCTGATCATCGCATTGATGGTGATCGCGTGGCGCAGATGGCTGCAATCGGGCCGCCAAGCGGTGAAATTTTCGCCACTGTTCCCGACGCTGCTGTTTGCCTTCGTTTGCCTGCAGGGGGCTTTCGGCGCATGGACCGTTACGATGAAACTGCAACCGGTCATCGTGACCATCCACCTGCTGCTTGGCATAACGCTGCTGGCGCTGATGACATGGCTCGGCGCGCGCCTGAGCGACCATCTGCCGGTGCCACAACCGGCCGCCGCCGCGCTGCGCACCCCGGCAACGCTGGCGGCTATACTGCTTGCAGTGCAAATTGCGCTCGGCGGCTGGGTCAGCACCAACTATGCGACGCTGGCCTGCCAGGATTTTCCGCTATGCCAGGGCACGCTGTGGCCGGCCATGGATTTCGCCAACGGCTTCACGCTATGGCGCAACCTGGGCATGACCGCCCAAGGCGAGTTCCTGCCTTTCCCCGCGCTGACCGCCATCCACTGGACACATCGCTTCTTCGCCTTTGCCGTGGTTGCGCTGGTTGCCTGGGTAGCGTTCAGGGCGCTCAAGGTCGAAGGCTTGCGCAAGACCGCACGCTGGCTGCTGGCCATCATTGCGCTGCAATTCACTACCGGCGTTTCCACCGTTTTTCTGAATTTCCCGCTGGCGCTGGCAGTGGTGCACAATGGCGGTGCGGCGCTACTCGTGCTGTTGCTGGTCATGCTGAACTACAAGATTCGATTTGCTGCCGGTGCCGCGCCCATTCCGGCTGCACAATGACTATTGATGCGGCCGGATTATGTTTGAAGTCCGTTCGCCTTGAGCTTGTCGAAAGGAGAATGGGCTTCGACAAGCTCAGCCCGAACGGACCTAATACTTCACAGTGCCGGATCAATCATCGCCGTAGCTGATGCGGTATATCACTCCCGCCTTGTCGTCCGACACCAGCAGCGCCCCGTCCGGCATCACCTGCACGTCCACCGGGCGGCCCCACGCGAACATGCCTTGTAACCATCCTTCCGCGAACACCTCGTAGCTCGCCGCCTGCCCGTTGCGCAGGCGCACCAGGGTGATGCGGTAGCCGATGGGCGGAAAGCGGTTCCAGGAGCCGTGCTCGGCGATGAAGATATGCTTCCGGTAGGGCTCGGGGAACATCGCGCCGGTGTAGAAGCGCATGCCCAATGAGGCGACGTGCGGGCCGAGCTCCATCGCGGGTGGGGTGAATTCGTTGCAGGCATGTTTGCCGCCGAATTCGTCATCGGCCAGCGAACGCCCGTGGCAATAGGGATAGCCGAAGTTCATGCCGGGGCGCGGCGCGTGGTTCAGCTCGTCCGGCGGGGCGTCGTTGCCGAACCAGTCGCGGCCATTGTCGGTGAACCACAGCTCGTTGGTATCGGGGCTCCAGTCGAAGCCCACGGTATTGCGCACGCCGCGCGCATACTGTTCAAGTGCTGTGCCATCCGGCTTCATGCGGAAGATGGCAGCGTAGCGCGCGGGGTCGGGCTCGCAGATGTTGCACGGCGCGCCCACCGGCACATAGAGCATGCCGTCCGGGCCGAAGCGGATGAATTTCCAGCCGTGGTGGGTGTCGGTGGGAAAGCTGCTGTTCACCACCACCGGCTTGGGTGCGTTGCGCAGCCTGGCCTCGATGCCGTCGAAGCGCAGGAT
>JAGWMH010000166.1 GCA_028871775.1 Betaproteobacteria bacterium | reverse complement strand
AAGTTCAATTTTACAACTACGAAATTAAGGGGATGAAAATGAAAAAAATTGCTTTAGCTGTATTGGCAATCGCTGGTTTGGCTGGCGCATCCACCGCATTTGCGAGTGACGATGGCTGGTATGTGTTGGTTGGGGCTGGGCAGCCAACAGGCAATAGTGATCAGTCATTACTGGATAATGCGCTGATAGCAGGTGGAGCAAGGGGATTCTCATCCAGCTTGAGCAAACCCACTGTATACAAGCTGCAAGCCGGTTATCAAATAAACAAAAATTTTGCAGTTGAAGGTGGTTACCTTGGTTCGAATAATGAAACCTACACCGCCACTGGGGGCAACCTCGCCGGACCAGTTACTGCATCAGGCAACGTCACTGGCTGGAATTTGACTGCGGTTGGCATATTGCCCATTGCTAATCAATTCAGCTTATTGGGCAAATTGGGTGTTGCGACTATTCGAGACTCAGCCACCGCAACTGGCCCTGGTGGCACTTTCTCCGCAAGCGGTACAAAGACAGACGCAACCTATGGCCTGGGTGCGAAGTATGACTTTACCAATGCTGTTTTTGTGCGCTTAGATGTGGATAGCATCAATGTCGGCAGTTCTGCTTCCTCTTCTCGTAGTACTGTATGGACGATTGATTTGGGCTACAAGTTTTAATCCAGCAGGTTTACCGCGCCGATTTAAAAACCCGCCCGTTGGCGGGTTTTTTGTAAGTGGGCAATGAGATAAAAAATTTTGACGTGCGCAAGGCATAACCCGCTGCATGGCGTAATGCACAGTAATTCCACTGATAGCCCCTGCCAACGCTAACCCCCCAGATACGCGCGTTGCACGGCATCGCTGCCCAGCAGTTCACTCGATGCGCCGGACAAAGTTACCAGGCCGCTTTCCAGCACATAGCCGCGCTGTGCAACTTCCAGCGCAAGCCTGGCATTTTGCTCGACCAGCAGAATGGAAACACCCTGCGCGGAAATGTCGCGGATGGTCTCGAAAATTTTTGCCACCATCATCGGCGCGAGCCCCATGCTGGGTTCATCCAGCATCAGCAGTTTCGGGCGGCTCATCAGCGCGCGCGCCATGGCCACCATCTGCTGCTCGCCGCCGGAAAGCGTTCCGGCCAGTTGCGTGCGGCGTTCGGCCAGGCGCGGGAACAGCGCGTACTTGTGCTCAAGGTCGGTGCCGATTTGCGCGGTGTCGCGGCGCGTGTATGCGCCCATCTGCAAATTCTCTTCCACGGTGAGACGGGCGAATACACCGCGCCCTTCCGGCACCAGCGCCAGGCCGTCGCATACACGCTGATGGGCGGCACAGGCAAACAGGGATTTTCCGGCGTAGCGCACCTTGCCCGCGGTGGGATGCAGCAGCCCGGCCAGCGCCTTGAGCGTGGTAGTCTTGCCCGCGCCGTTGCTGCCGATGAGCGCTACCAGTTCGCCCGGTGCGATGTCGAGGTCTATGCCTTTCAGCGCCTGGATGCCGCCATAGCCGACCTTGAGATTTTCTACCGTAAGCAAGTTCATCATAAAAACCAAATTCAAGCCACAGAGATCACAGAGAGAGCGATGGTAATTCGCAACTTTCCCTTTTTCATCTGCTGAGTAAAACACAGGTATTTGATGGCCCGTTTGTCTTTCTCTGTGAACTCTGTGTTCTCTGTGGCTAATTGTCTTTTCAAGTTCATGCAGCTTCACCCCCCAGATAGGCGGCAATCACGGCGGGATTTTGGCGCACTTCTTCCGGCACACCTTCGGCAATTTTCTTGCCGTAGTCCAGCACCGCCATGCGGTCGCACAACCCCATGATGAGTTTTACGTCGTGCTCGATCAGCAGCACGGTGATGCCGCTGGCGCGTATGGTTTGCAGCAACGCTTTCAGGCTTTCTGTTTCGGTGGCGTTCATGCCCGCCGCCGGCTCGTCCAGCGCCAGCAGCTTGGGGTCTGTGGCCAGCGCGCGGGCGATTTCCAGGCGGCGTTGTTCGCCATAGGGCAGGTGCTTGGCAAGCGTCTGATGCGGGCGCTCGATGCCGACATAACGCAGCAGTTCGCGCGCACGTTGTGTGATGGCGCGCTCTTCGGCGCGCGCGGCGGCGTTGCGCGTGAGTGCGCCCCAGATGCCGGTGCGGGTGCGCAAGTGCCGCCCGACCATCACGTTCTCCAGTGCGCTCATGTTGGCAAACAGGCGGATGTTCTGGAAGGTGCGTGCGATACCGGCCTCGGCCAATACGTGCGGTTTGCAATGCGAGTAGGCGATGCCATCGAAAGTGAAGGTGCCCGCATCGAGCTGGTACAGCCCGGTGACGACATTGAACAGCGTGGTCTTGCCCGCGCCGTTGGGGCCGATCAGGCCGTAGATTTCACCGCGCTGGATGTGCAGCGCCACATCGGACAATGCCGCCAGGCCGCCGAAGCGCTTGCCCACGCCAGACAGTTGCAGCAGAGTATCAGCGACTGCTGCCATACACAGTATCCTGTTCTTGAAGCGCCACACCATCGTCAGCAGTAAGCTCGCGGCGGCGTTGCATGGACGGCCACAGTCCGGCCGGACGCACCAGCATGACGACGATCAGCGCCAGCCCGAACATCAGCATGCGCAGACTTTCCGGGTCGATCAGCGTCTTGCCGAATAGCGCCTGTTGCACGGGGCCTGCACCGTTGCGCAGCGCTTCCGGCAACAGCACAAGCAGCACGCCGCCGAGCACCACGCCGCTGATATTGCCCATGCCGCCCAGCACCACCATGCACAGGATCATCACCGACTCCGTCAGGCCGAAACTTTCCGGGCTGACGAAGCCCTGGAATCCGGCGAACAGCCCGCCCGCCGCGCCGCCGAAAGTCGCGCCCATGGCAAAGGCGAACAGTTTGATGTTGCGCGTGTTGATGCCCATCGCCTCGGCGGCCACTTCGTCCTCGCGGATCGCCATCCAGGCGCGGCCGATGCGCGAATCTTCCAGGCGCAGCGAAACGAAAACCACCAGCAGGGTGCAGCCCAGGAACAGGTAATAATGCAGGTGCACGGAAGGAATGGTGAAGCCGAACAATTCATGCGTGCCGCCCAGGGAAAATCCGCCGATGCGGATCGGGTCTATCATGCTGATGCCCTGCGGGCCGTTGGTGATGTTGGCCGGTGCGTTCAGGTTGTTGAGGAAGATGCGGATGATTTCGCCGAAGCCAAGGGTGACGATGGCAAGGTAATCGCCGCGCAGGCGCAGTGTGGGCGCGCCGAGCAGCACGCCGAACACGCAGGCCAGCAGCGCGCCCAGCGGCAGCACGATCCAGAACGGCAGGTGCAGCCCGAACTGCGGCGAGCCGAGCAGCGCGTAGCAATACGCACCCACCGCGAAAAAGGCGACGTAGCCCAGATCGAGCAAACCGGCGTAACCGACCACGATGTTCAGCCCCAGCGCCAGCATGATGTAGAGCAGCGCAAAATCCGCGATGCGCACCCAGCCGCGCCCGAGCAGCGCATCGGTGGCAAAGGGCAGCGCCAGCAGCACGATGGCGAGCACAGCGAGCAGCAGTTTGGATTTATGGTTGAATTTCATCCTGGGAAAACTATTAGCCACAGAGAACACAGAGGCCACAGAGATAGCACCGGTTTTCTCTGTGATCTCTGTGTTCTCTGTGGCTTGATTTTTGTTTTCGGATTCATGCGCGCTCCGCCACCCGTTCACCCAGCAATCCAGACGGACGAAAGACCAGCACGGCGATCAGCACGAAGAAGGCAAACACATCCTGATAGTTGCTGCCGAAGAATCCGCCGCTGAGTTCACCGATATAGCCCGCGCCCAGGCTTTCGATCAGTCCCAGCAGCACGCCGCCGAGCATCGCACCGCGCAGGTTGCCGATGCCGCCGAGAACCGCGGCGGTAAAGGCTTTCAGCCCCAGAATGGAGCCCATGTAATAGTGCACGATGCCGTAGTTCGCGCTCACCATGATGCCCGCCACCGCCGCCAATGCGGAACCAAGCATGAAGGTGACGGAAACCACGCGGTTGATGTCCACACCCATCAGTGCGGCGGCGGATGGGTTTTCTGCCACGGCGCGCATCGCGCGCCCGAGACGGCTGCGGTGCACCAGCAACAGCAAGCCCGCCATCACCGCCAGCGCCACCAGCACTATGATGAGCTGCACGTCATTGATGACCGCGCCACCGAGAGTATGCGGATTGTTGGGCAGCAATTGCGGGAAGGCATGGTATTCGCGTCCCCAGAACATCATCGCCAGGTTTTGCAGCACGATGGAAACACCGATGGCGGTGATCAGCGGAGCGAGGCGCGGCGCGTTGCGCAGCGGGCGGTAGGCGATGCGTTCGATGCCGTACCCCAGCAGCATGCACACCGCAACCGCAACCATCAACGCAATCAACAGCACCAGCAATGGCGGCATGCCCGCCGCGATGAGCAACTGGCTAACCGACAGTGCCACCATCGCCCCCGCCATCACCACCTCACCGTGCGCAAAATTGATCAGGCCGAGAATGCCGTACACCATGGTGTAGCCGAGTGCGACCAGGGCATACACGCTGCCCTGCACCAGGCCGTTGAGGATTTGCTGTAAGAGAATGTC
>JAGWMH010000165.1 GCA_028871775.1 Betaproteobacteria bacterium | reverse complement strand
TGGCAAGCCAAGCAAACTGTGGACTTAATGAAAGTCCGCAAAATTGAATTCAGGTATGCCTAACCCTGTGCTCAAGCGGGGCGCGCGCGCCTTAGCTCCAAGTTAGGGAAAGGCTGTGATTTCGGAGTAGAAATGATAGGGTACAGGCTACGGTTTCCTCAGCGCAATAACCCTACCAAAATCCCTGCCTCATCAACACCAGCCTGATACTCCGCCGCAATCGCCACACCTGGCACGCACACCAGTTCTTCGCCGCAATACAGCAGCGGCAGGCGGTCGCGCTGCCACGGCGGGACATGGTGTTCCTGCAGCAGGTTCTTCAGGGTGCGCGTCGCGGCATCCGGGTGCGGGCGCAGGGTTTCGCCGCCTTGCCGCAAACGCAGCGTGACCAGCGCGCGCAGCAATTTCGCCAGGCTGATGCCTGCTCCTTGCTTGGGAATAAATTGCAGCCGTGCATGCAGTGCAGGCCAATCCAGTCCGGCTTCGCCGTGCCACGGCAATATGATGCTGCGGTCGAATTCACCCAACGCGCGTAGCACATACATCCTGCCCTGATAGCGCCGCACCTCCCAGCCGCCGTAGGCGATGCACACCGCCGCATCTTCCCGCGCGCTGCACAGCTGGTGCAGCATGTCGTCGAGCTGCACGGCTTGCGGCATCGGTGCGCCGAGGCTGTGCAGGAAGTAGCGCAGCAGGTTTTTGGCACGAGGCCGGGAAAGTGATTGCAGGCGTGCAATTTCGAGATCACCCTCTCCCCAGCCCTCTCTGATGAAACCACTAGCCATTCGACTAGGCGGCGATGCCGCCAAGTCGCTGGTTATCCCACCAAGGGGAGAGGGGAATAAATCCGGTGCATCCAGTTGCGCCAGATCGTCGAGCAGTTCGCTGGCCTCGGCAAAATGCTGCGCGCTGCGCGCCAGGGTGTCGCGATAGGCGGGGAATTTTTCACCCAGCAGCGGCAGCACGCGATGGCGCAGGAAGTTGCGCGGATAGCTGTCGTCCGCGTTGCTCTCGTCTTCTATCCATTGCAGGTTATTAACGGCGGCATAGTCGAGGATTTCCCGGCGGGAACAGTGCAGCAAGGGACGCAGCAAAATAGGGCAACGGAGCGCATCACCCTCTCCCTTGGAGGGAGAGGGTTGGGCGACACATTTAACAAATGGCATCGCTGCCACACCCTTCACCCCTGCCCCGCGCAGCAGTTGCAGCAGCAGCGTTTCGGCCTGATCGTCGGCGTGGTGAGCCAGCGCCACGAAGTCACACGGCTGCCTGGCGAATGCCGCATGGCGCAGCTTGCGCGCCGCCGCCTCGATGCCATGTTCGCGCAGCGGCGCGATGTCCACCTGCTCGATTTGCAGGGGAACGCAATAGCGCGCGCACAAGTCGGCACAGAACGCCGCCCATGAGTCGGCCCGTGGGCTGATGCCGTGATGCACATGCAGTGCGCTCAAGCGCCATGAGTAATGCGGGGAAAGTTGCAGCAGCAGGTGCAGCAGCACGACCGAGTCCACGCCGCCGCTCAAGCCAATCAGAATCGAGCTATTCGCGGGCAGCAGCGGCACAATTTGCGCCGCAACTCGGTCAGTGAGATCAGGGCTAGTCAAGAAATGACCTTTACAAACATTTGCAGGCTGGGCTGAACACTTCAGTTTTACTCAGTGCATTCTTTCGAGGCACAGCATGAGCCGTCAATGCTGGGCTTCCTTCGTCAGCCCGGCCTACAGGGCTAATAGACAATCCGGGTTAAACATCTGGGTTCCGGGTCAGGGCAGGAATAACGGATGGACAGAAGCTTGTTAAATTTCGACTTCCTTGAACTTGCCATAGCTCATCAGGCGGTTGAAACGGCTCTGCAACAGCTCATCCATGGGTTTGGACTGCACTTGCTTGAGCGTATCCTGCAAGGCTTTTTTCATGGTCTGCATCATTGCCGGGTGATCGCGGTGCGCCCCGCCCAGCGGCTCGTTGACGATCTTGTCTATCATCCCCAGCGTCTTCAAACGGGTGGCGGTGATGCCCAGTGTCTCCGCCGCATCGGCCGCCTTGTTCGCGCTCTTCCACAGGATGGAGGCGCAGCCTTCCGGCGAGATCACCGAATAGGTGGCGTATTGCAGCATCAGTGTCGCGTCGCCCACCGCAATCGCCAGCGCGCCGCCGGAGCCGCCTTCGCCGATCACCGAGCAGACGATAGGCACGCGCAGCTCCGCCATCACATACAGGTTCTTGCCGATGGCTTCGGACTGGCCGCGCTCTTCAGCGCCCACGCCGGGATAGGCGCCCGGCGTATCGATGAAGGTTATGATCGGGATACCGAATTTTTCCGCCAGCCGCATCAGGCGCATCGCCTTGCGATAGCCCTCAGGGCGCGGCATGCCGAAGTTGCGGTATTGGCGCTCCTTGGTGTCGCGGCCTTTCTGGTGGCCGAGCACCATCACGCTCTGGCCGTTGAAGCGCGCCAGTCCGCCGACGATGGCCGTATCATCCGCATACACGCGGTCACCGTGCAATTCCTCGAAATCGGTGAACAGATACTGGATATAGTCCAGTGTGTAGGGGCGCTGCGGATGGCGCGACACCTGGGAAATTTGCCACGGCGTGAGCTTGGCGTAGATGTCCTTGGTCAGCGCCTGGCTTTTCTTTTGCAGGTGGCCTATCTCTTCGGAGATGTCGAGCGCGGAATCATCCTGCACGTAGCGCAGTTGCTCGATCTTGCTTTCCAGTTCGGCGACAGGTTGCTCAAAATCCAGGAAGGTGATTTTCATGGGTTATGTGTGTCCAAAAAATTTTACGCCTGATTGCCCAGGCCAAAAAAGCGCTTGATGGTAGCCAGAATTTCGCGGCGCTGTCTTGAAATTTCCTTCAGGGCGCTTTCCGCGTCAATATCCTGCAGCGCGCTGTCCAGCTCGGCGCGGCGCGACACCAGAATATGCGACATTTCATCGGCGATGCTTGGGCGCGCACGCAGGATTTCCTCGAACATTTCCTTGTCCAGGCGGTAGCATTCCACATCGGTCTTGGCAACCACCGAGGCGGAGCGCGGCGCACCGGTCATCAGCCCCATCTCGCCGAAGAAACTGCCCTTGCCCAGATCGCGGATAACGCGCCTGCCGCCGCCCGGCGATTCGAGATAGACCTCGGCCTCGCCGTTGATGATGATATACAGCCAGTGCGACTTCTGGTCGCCCTGCCTGGCGATGATATTGCCCCTGGAGAAAGGCGAGTAGCGCAGCCGTTCGGCCAGCACCCTGAGCTCCTCGTCCGTCATCTGCGAAAACTGCTCCACGCGCCGCAGGGTCTTCATGCGCAGCAGGACTTCGCGATTGTGCACCACCTCTTCGTACTTTTCGTTTTCCTTGGTGATGTGGATGCTCCTTTCCTCCATCGCCAGTTTGATGCCCGCACGCTGCAGCGCCGTCATGATGTGCCAGCGCAGCGCAGCATCGGTCGGGTCGTCCTGCACCAGGTCGGTCAGCCAGTAACGCAGCGCGTAACGGGCATAGCCTTTGTTGTCCATGTCCATCAGCACGCAATTGGGCGGCGGATTCTTTGCCACGTTGTTGATCTCGGTCTGCAAAATGGATTCCTCAACCACGCTGATCACTTTGGTGGGCAGCGTATCCAGGCCCACATTGAACCACACCCAGCGCCGCCACTGCACCGGCTGATCGGTGCGCCGCCCCAGCACGACGAACTTGTTCTTCATCAACTGGCTGTTGGGAAACACCACCGTCTCCCAGTTGCGCGTTTCCACCAGGGTGGAGCGCCAGCGGATATCCACCACCTTGCCGGCAATGTCATCCACCTTGATCCAGTCGCCGATCTCGATGGAGTTGTCCAGTTGCAGCGCCAGCCCGCCGAGGATGTTGCCCAGCGTGTCCTGCATGGAAAACGCCACCACTGCGGTCATCATCGCCGACGTCGCCACGATGCTGCCCAAATCCAGCCCGGCATAGCGCAGGCGCACCATGCCCCAGGCGATGTAGGCGATGATGACGATGATGTCCTCGGTGATGCGCGGCGGCGACAGCTTGACCCACGGCAGCACTATGCGGAACAGCAGCTCCCCCCACAGGCGGATGATCGCGATGCCGGCGCCGATCACGAACACTTCGTGCAGCACCTCCGAAGCGCGCGTGAATTCCAGGGCATGCATCAGGCTGCTGATGAATTGCCCGGCCATGCAGGCGAAAAAGAAGCCGAGCGTATTGAACAGGCTCTTGCGCTCGTCCTTGCGGAATTGGAACAGCAGCGCCGCAATGCCCAGCACCATGGCCAGCACGGCGGGGGACTCGTCGCGCCAGAAGAAGCCGATGGCTGTATTCCAGAAATTCATTGTGCCAGACCCTATCGTGAGATTCCGCGTGAAATGCTCATTTTACACTATTGAGCTTTCCATAATTAAAAGACAACTTTAGAAAAATGTCACAGTAGGTGCCCCCTCCGTCATTGCGAGCGTAGCGTGGCAATCCAGAAATTCTGGCGGCATGATGCCGACTGGATTGCCACGGCCCTGCGGGCCTCGCAATGACAATGCTTTTGGTCCTTTGTGGTAAAAGGAACGGGTTGTGGCAG
>JAGWMH010000164.1 GCA_028871775.1 Betaproteobacteria bacterium | reverse complement strand
CGGATGCTGCCTGCTGCGCCGTTGCGCGGATTGACCAGGGTGGGCAAGCCCTGCTCGCGCTGCCGTTCGTTGTAGCGCTCGAAATCCGGGCGCGACATGTACACCTCGCCGCGCACCTCCAACACACTAGGACACTCCCCTTCCAACGACAATGGAATCTGGCGGATGGTGCGCACATTCTGCGTCACGTCTTCGCCGGTCTCGCCATCGCCGCGCGTCGCAGCCAGCTTCAACTCACCTCCTTCATAGCGCAGGTTGATCGCAAGACCGTCAAATTTCAATTCACAAACGTACTCAATTGGAGGATCGTTTTCACTCAACCTCAGTTCGCGCCGCACCCGCACATCAAAGGCAACTGCACCTTGGTCGCTAATGTCAGTTTCGGTGCGAATCGACAACATGGGCACGGCATGCCGCACTGGCTGGAACATATCTAATGGTTTGCCGCCGATGCGTTGTGTGGGGGAGTCTGAACGACGCAGCTCTGGATACTGATCTTCCAGCGACTGCAATTCACGGAACAGCTTGTCATATTCCGCATCTGGAATGCGAGGGGAATCTTTCACGTAATACCAAAAGTCGTATTCCGCGATCTGCTTGCGCAACCTCTCAGCGCGGCGGATTAACTCGCGACTCGCCATTAGGAGAACAGCCTGCGCGCCTGCGCACTGCCTGGCACAATCTTGCCGGACAGCATGCGGCTTTCGATGGCGGCGACCTGCTCGCGTATCTGGGCGATGCCCGGCTCGCCCAACGCAACGCGGTGATCGTCCACGACGGCGGCACGCAAATCCATCGCCAGTTGCCGCGCCAGCACCGCCATTTCGTCGAAGCGCCGCGTGGGCTGCTCCACGCGCGGCACATCCAGCAACAGGGTCAGGCCGTTGACCCACATCTGGCCGAGAGTGTGGTGCTGGAACGGCATGTTGTCGTAGTTGCCCAGGCTGAACACGGTATGCCCCTGGCCATCGAGCAGATGGAACGCGCCGTCCGCCTTCAGGCTCATGCCATGCTGCCCGGCCACGTTCGCGACATCGCCGCCGGAAAATGTGCGCTCCCCGCTGGGCAGGATGTTGAGGCCTATCATCTGGTCAACTTCGGCGCAGAAGCCATCCAGTTCCAGTGCGCGCGCACTGGCTGCCGCCACGTCCGGCAGCTCCGCATCGGCCTGCAGCAGCGCCGCGATGTCGCGCGCCAGGCCACAGAAATCGTTCAGCCGCAACTCGCTCACCGCGCCGGAACGGTCGGCCAACTGCAATGCCAGCCTGAACACGGAATAGGACAACGGGCTTTCCGCAATCACTTTTTCCCATGCGCCGCTTGCCGCATTCAGCCCGCATGTATGCACGCTCTTGCCGAAATCGAAACGCTTCTGCCACAGGGGCGCCAGTGCGTGGGCGCCGGCCGGGCTCTTGCACGACAGCACGGCAATGTAGTCGGTGGCTGCATCCAGCAAGGCACACACACCCTCTGCCCCCTGCCCGCGCAGCGGCTCTCCCGATGGCGTCTGGACGGGCAGTGAATCTGCGGTCAAGGCCGCTTCATCCGGCATTTTTTCCGCAGACGGACGATACAGCGCATCCTCATGCCCATGCCTGAACGCCGCGCCAAACTTGCGCCGGTACTGGCGCTGCTGCCACCAACTGTAGCCATACACCGCCAGCACCACGGCGATGCCGATGCCCAGCAGGCTGATCTGTAATTCGCTCATGATTTTGAATACCAAAATGCGCGCGCAGCGCAATAAATCCAGCGCGGATTATCTCAAGCAGAGAAGTAATTAGCAAAGCCGTCACAACGGCCCGGGCTGCCTCTGCTGAACGGTGCGGCCAGCATGCTTCCGCCGATGAAAATGTTCGGCGTGTGCGAGAATCGGGATCAGTATCGTAGCCCGGATGCAGGCCGAGGGCCGGAATCCGGGGTGATGGTATGCATACCCAAGGTTGCCCCGGATTTCATTGCATTTCGTCCGGGCTACGCTCGCTGATTCAGGCCAGCGGCAGCTCAGCGGTACCCGCGCCGATGGCGGCGACTTCATGCACCGCCCTCACAAATTCCGCCTGTTCGTGCAGCTGCACCAGCGACTCGGGGTGGGAACGACCGCGCATCTGCGCCAGGCGCGCCTTGCTGGTCGCCGGCATTTCCCATTTCAATCCGGCCAGCAGTTCATCCGCCAGGTCCGGCCTGTTGCACACCAGCACCATGTCGCAACCTGCGTGCAGCGCCGCTTCGGCGCGCTGCACGATACCGCCCGCCACCGTTGCGCCCTCCATGCTGAGGTCGTCGCTGAAGATGCATCCCTCGAAACCCAGCTCACCGCGCAGGATATTCTTCAGCCAGATGCTGGAAAAACCCGCCGGATACTTGTCCACTTTGGGGTAAATCACATGCGCGGGCATCACCGCGGTCAGCCCGAAATTCACCATCTGGCGGAAGGGAATCAGGTCGCACAGCTCGATGTCGGTATAGCTGCGCTCGTCCACCGGAATTTCCAGGTGCGAATCGGCGCGCACAAAACCGTGTCCGGGAAAATGCTTGCCCACCGTGTGCATCCCGCCTTGCCTCAAGCCCTGCAGCAGGCTGTGCGCCAGTTCGGCGATGGCCTGCGGATCGGAGTGGAAGGCGCGGTCGCCGATCACGGAGCTGGCGCCGAAGTCCACATCGAGCACCGGGGTGAAACTGAAATCCACGCCGCAGGAGCGCAGTTCGGCGGCCAGCACATAGCCCGCCTGCTGCGCCAGGTGCCTGGCGCGCTTGGGATGCTCGTCCCAGATCTTGCCCAGCTCGCGCATCGCCGGAATGCGCGTGAACCCCTCGCGGAAGCGCTGCACGCGGCCGCCTTCGTGGTCCACCGCAATCAGCAGCGCCGGGCTGCGCAGCGCACGGATGCTGGCTGTCAGCTCGGCAAGCTGCCCCGGCGACTGGTAATTGCGCGTGAACAGAATCACCCCGCCCACCAGCGGATGGCGCAGGCGCTCCTCGTCTTCCGCCGTGAGTGTGGTACCGGCAACATCCAGCATGACCGGGCCGATGCCCATTATTCCTTCCCTTCCAGAACCACGAACGCCACGGCGACATCGCGCTCGTCGCTGATGCTGAGATGGTGGCGCGTTACGCCCAGTTGCCTGAGGTGTGCAGCCAATTCGGCATCAAACTCAAAACCCGGCTTGCCCAGCGCATCATGCGTCACGCTGATGCGCCGAAAGGATACCGGATGGCGCATGCCGCTGCCGACTGCCTTGGCCAGCGCCTCCTTGGCGGCAAAGCGCTTCATCAGCAGCCGCGCCTGGTCGGTGCTCGCGGCGTACTCGGCCAGCTCGGCCGCGCTCAATATGCGTTGCGCGGCGCGCTCCCCGTGATGTTTGTGTATCTCCTTGATGCGCGCGTGGGCGACAATGTCGGTGCCGATGCCGAAAATCATGCGCCGCCACCATTCGGGTAAGCCCCCGTTCGCCATGAGTAGCCCGCTCTGCGGGCATATCGAAGGGTAAGCAACCAGCCAACTACAAAACTTAGGTTCATCCCAAATAATCCTTAGCCCGTCATTGCGAGCGCAGCGAAGCAATCCAGGAATCCTGAAAGATCACATAGTTGTGGATCGCCACGTCCCGCCACGCTATGCTCGCGGCTAAAGGCCGCTCCTCGCGATGACATACTCATTCAGCGCTTCCTAATAGATTATTTGGGTTCATGGAACGAGCAGCGCCTTCATCTTCTTCACCGCCTGCTCCAGCCCGATGAACACGGCCTCGGCGATGATGGCGTGGCCGATGTTGAGTTCGCGAATATTGGGGATGGCAACGATGGGCCGCACGTTGTGGTAGTTCAGGCCGTGCCCGGCATTCACCTGCAGGCCGAGCGCATGGGCATGCGCCACCGCCTGCCGGATGCGCGCCAGTTCCTGTGCCCGCTCCGCTACGCTGTCGGCGTCGGCATATTTGCCGGTGTGGATCTCCACCACCGGCGCGCCAATTTTTTTCGCCGCATCCAGTTGCCGCTCATCCGCATCAATGAACAGCGACACGCGCATGCCCGCAGCAAGGCAGCGCTCGGTGGCGCGCTTCACGGCATCATAATGGCGCACCACATCAAGGCCGCCCTCGGTGGTCAGCTCCTCGCGCCGCTCCGGCACCAGACACAAATCATGCGGCTTGATGCGCAGCGCGTTCGCTATCATCTCATCGGTCACCGCGCATTCCAGGTTCATGCGCGTCTGCAGCATGCCGCGCAAAATTTCCACGTCCGCATCCTGAATGTGGCGGCGGTCTTCACGCAAATGCAGGGTGATCGCATCGGCCCCCGCCTCCTCGCAGATCAATGCCGCGCGGATCACGTTGGGGTAGCGCGCACCGCGCACCTGGCGCAGCGTGGCGACGTGGTCTATGTTCAGTCCGAGTTTTATCATCTGTTATTCCAATGCCTGTTCAAACAAGGCCGCAACGTAGCAGAGGCGCGCGCAGGATGCAACATTTGGTGGACTTTTGCCGCTTGACCGAGAAGTTGGAAGCTGTAAACTGTGCCTCAGCTTATGCAACCACATGAGGGCGGTCGTGAAATACAACCTGAACCCGACCCCTAATTAATTACTTTAATTAATTCACGTTG
>JAGWMH010000163.1 GCA_028871775.1 Betaproteobacteria bacterium | reverse complement strand
TTTATTCTCCGAGAAAGATTCAACTTTGAGTTCGCGTAGGGTGCAATAACCAACGGGCATTGCACCGAATGGTATTTCCTTCCGGCGGATTACGCTATCGCTAATCCACCCTACAAATGCTCCGCCGCCAGCATGCGCCCCACGTAGCGCGCGATCAGATCAATCTCCAGGTTTACCTTAGAACCGGCGCGCAGTCCGGAGAGCGTGGTCACCGCCAGCGTATGCGGAATCAGGTTGACGTTGAACACCGTACCCTCCACCTCGTTCACGGTGAGGCTCACCCCGTTGATGGTGATGGAGCCTTTCACCGCGATATATTTCGCCAGCGCTTGCGGCGCGCGCACCACCAGTTTCCAGCTCTCGCCGAGGTCGGTGAATTCCGTCACTTCGCCCACGCCATCCACATGCCCGCTGACTAGATGTCCGCCCAGCCTGTCTGCTAGGCGCAGCGCTTTTTCCAGGTTGACGCGCGCACCCTGCCTGTCCAGCCCGACGGTGCAATTCAGCGTCTCGCGCGAAACGTCCACGGTGAAGGTATCGTCTTTTTTCTCCACTACAGTGAGGCATACCCCATTCACCGCGATGCTGTCGCCGAGCCGCACGTCGTCCATGCCGAGCGCCTGCGTTTCGACAGAAAGGCGCAGGCCGCCTTCGCGGTCCTCCGCGCGAGTGATGGTGCCTAAGTCGGCAATAATTCCACTAAACATATTTCTGATACCGCCATGAGAATCAAGGGGTTCATCGGGGCCAGACTATAGATTATTCACTGCCCGCGCGCCGTGGACATCGGCATCCACGGTGTGTGGGAGAGTGCCGGGATGGAAAGGTCGTACGCCGGCATAAATCGAATCTGACCCTTGATGGTGAACCCCTTGTTTTTTGATTTGTGTTCCATTCCTGTGCGCTGCAGGCAGCGGTTCGTCTTATTTCATCATCTGTTGTAATTTACTCTTGTCTGCTGCACTGGGCGTGTGATTCAGATTAAGTATGATGTTCGCCAGCTCGCGTACCTCGGCTGGTGCAGTGGCATCATCTTTCACCTGCTTGAGTCTCGCTTTGTCAGCATCGGCAGCGGAATGGTTCAGGTTGGCCATGGCGTTTGCCAATGCCTTCTCCTGCTCGGTGCTATCCTTGCTGGCAGCAAGCTCCTTAAGTCGGGACTTTTCAGCCGCACCCGGATGATGCTCCAGTTTGACCAATATACCCGCCATCTCGCGCACCGCCGCAGTTGCCGCCAATACGGGCTGCACGGCCAGCATCATCAAACATAGCAAACAGATTCTAGTGACAATCATGGCACACCTCCTCTTTTTCCGAATAAAAAAATGACCAATGTCTTGGCAAAACCAAGGTGACTATCCTACGCCATTTAGGTAAAAAAGAAGAGGCTTTAAGGGAACCGCTAATTTTCGTTATTCCGGTGAAAGCAGGAATCCGGTTTCTTCACTGGCCTGGCTGACGGCCAGTTTATCCTAAGGCTGTCGAAGAGGCAGCTGTGCCAAATTTTTAGTGATCCCCTTGTTGCTTTATTTTTTCACCCGCGCCACGACGCGCAAGTCCTTGCCGACGTGGCACACATCCTGCCATTCCAGTTCGATGCGCTGCTCCAGGCTGGTCAGCTCGCCCAGCCGCGCCATGCCGTGCGCCATGTCGCCCAGCAGCTGGGGTGCCAGGTACAGCACCAGCTCATCCACCAGTCCCGCCTGCAGCAGTGCGCCGTTCAAGGCGCTGCCTGCTTCCACCAGCACTTCATTGCAGCCGCGTGCGGCGATATCGCGCAGTGCCGCATTCAAATCCACCAGCCCGTTTGCATCCGGCAGCACGGTAACGCGTGCTCCCGCCTGTTCCAGTGCGGCGATTTTTTGCGTATTTTGTGTGGCGGTGTAAATCAAAACTCTTCCCTCTCCCCCAGCCCCTCTCCCGCCTGCGGGCGAGGGGAGAGGTTGCAACAGACGCGCATTCGGCGTGATGCGCAACTGGCTATCCACCACTACGCGCAGCGGCTGGCGCGATGTTTCAATATTGCGCACATTGAGCTGCGGATCATCCGCCAGCACGGTGCTAATGCCCGTTAGCACGGCGCAGGAACGCGCGCGCCAGTGCTGCACATCCTGGCGCGCTGCTTCGCCGGTGATCCATTTGCTCGCGCCGTTGCTGAGTGCGGTGCGTCCGTCCAGGCTGGCCGCGATCTTGCTGCGCACCCATGGCATGCCACGCGTCATGCGCGCGAAGAAACCGATGTTGAGTTCGCGCGCCGCCGCTTCCATCAAGCCGCACTCCACCGCGATACCCACCGCGCGCAATTTCACGATGCCTTGCCCGGCCACCTGCGGATTGGGGTCTTGCAGCGCCACCACCACCCGCGCCACTCCGGCCTGAACCAGCGCATCGGCACAGGGCGGTGTGCGACCATGATGGCTGCACGGCTCCAGAGTCACATAAGCGGTTGCACCGCGCGCCGCTGCACCGGCCGCGCGCAGCGCATGGACTTCGGCATGGGGCTCGCCGGCGCGTTCGTGCCAGCCTTCGCCAACGACGTTGCCATCGCGCACCAGCACGCAGCCGACACGCGGGTTGGGGGTGGCAGTATACAGGCCGCGTTCCGCCAGGCGCAGCGCCTGAGCCATCCACACGCTATCCTGCGAAGTAAACATGATTAATTCGCTTGCGGCTTGCGGCGGGACGGCGACTTGCGCACCGCCTCCACCGCATCGGCGAAATCGCCCACGTCCTGAAAACTTTTGTACACCGAGGCGAAGCGGATATAGGCCACCTTGTCCAGCTTCAGCAATTCCTTCATCACCATTTCGCCGATCTGGCGCGAGCCGACCTCGCGCTCCCCGAGCGCGAACAGCTTTTGCGTCACATGGTCAATGGCGGCATCCACCAGCTCCGTCGGCACCGGGCGCTTGTGCAGCGCGCGGTTGAAGCTGGTACGCAGTTTTTCCTCGTCGAATTCGCTGCGCATCCCGTTCTGCTTGACCACCTGCGGCATGCGCAGCTCCACCGTTTCATAGGTGGTGAAGCGCTTGTCGCAAGACAGGCAGCGGCGGCGGCGGCGGATGCTGTCGCCTTCCTCGCTCTCGCGCGTGTCCACCACCTGGGTGTCGGGGCCTTTACAGAATGGGCATTTCATATAATAACCAGTCGTTAGAGCCTAGTCGCTAGTTGGAAGCCGCCGCGTAGCGGCGACAAAATCAACTAACGACTAGCGACTAACGTCTATCAACTATCCTCCATACACCGGGAATTTTGTGCACAGCTGCTTCACTTCGCCGGCAACGCGCGAAATCGCCGACTTGTCGTTCGGCGCGTCCAGCACGTCCGCAATCAGGTGCGCCAGTTGCTCCGCTTCCAGCTCCTTGAAGCCGCGCGTGGTCATTGCCGGGCTGCCGATGCGGATGCCGCTGGTGACGAAGGGTTTTTGCGGATCGTTGGGGATGGCGTTCTTGTTCACCGTGATGTGCGCCTTGCCCAGCGCCGTTTCGGCGTCCTTGCCGGTGATGTGCTTGGGTTGCAGGTCCACCAGGAACACATGGCTGTCGGTGCGGCCGGACACGATGCGCAGGCCGCGTTCCTGCAACACCCGGGACATCACGCGCGCATTGTCCACCACCTGCGTCTGGTATACCTTGAATTCCTTGCTCATCGCCTCCTTGAACGCCACGGCCTTGGCCGCGATGACGTGCATCAGCGGGCCGCCCTGAATGCCGGGGAAGATCGCGGAGTTCAGCACTTTCTCGTATTCTGCCTTGGCGAGAATAATGCCGCCGCGCGGGCCGCGCAGGGTCTTGTGGGTCGTGCTGGTCACGAAGTCCGCAATACCGACGGGATTCGGGTACACGCCTGCCGCGACCAAACCGGCATAGTGCGCCATGTCCACGAACAGGTACGCATCCACGCTGTCGGCAATGGCGCGGAAGCGTTTCCAGTCAATCACCAGCGCATAGGCGGATGCGCCCGCCACGATCATTTTGGGCTTGTGCGCCAGCGCCAGTTGCTGCACCTGGTCGTAATCGATCTCTTCTTTTTCATTCAGGCCGTAGGCAATCGCGTTATACAGCTTGCCGCTGATATTCACCGCTGCGCCGTGGGTCAGATGCCCGCCGTGCGCCAGCGACATGCCGAGTATGGTGTCGCCCGGCTTGAGCACCGACATGTACACCGCCTGGTTGGCCTGCGAACCGGAATGCGGCTGCACGTTGGCGTATTCCGCGCCGAACAGCTGCTTCACTCGGTCTATGGCCAGCTGCTCCGCCACGTCCACATATTCGCAGCCGCCGTAATAGCGCTTGCCGGGATAACCCTCGGCGTATTTGTTGGTGAGCTGGCTGCCCTGCGCCTCCATCACCGCGGGGCTGGTGTAGTTTTCCGAGGCGATCAGCTCGATGTGATCTTCCTGGCGGCGGTTTTCATCCTGAATGGCCGCCCACAATTCCGGATCGGTGTGGGCGATGGTGTTTTTGCTGGAGAACATGGCAAGCCTTCCAAATTAACGGTAAACGGGAAAGACGCGCATTTTATCACGTTGAGAGGGGAGGGCGGGAGTGCGGTATGCGGGCGGGTGGCGTTGCGCAGGGCGGGGGTGGCCTCGATGTATTCTACGAACCGCTCCCCGCTTCCTGCTTGACCGG
>JAGWMH010000162.1 GCA_028871775.1 Betaproteobacteria bacterium | reverse complement strand
GAGTATTCCCATTCCAGGTCCTTGTTGAGTTCGGCCAACAGCTTCTTCATGGTGATCTTCATTTGGCGTCTCCTGTCTTTAGTGAATGGTCATTTAACAAATAAGACGACGCCATCTTATCAAGTAGCCGAGCGGGGCGCTAGCTGCGTCCTGTCGGAGTTGCCAGTCTCCCAAAGCACGGCGCGATGGAGTAAGCTACGCCTCTTTCGCAACCACTCTTACAGCACAGCAAAATGGCCCAATATGTAATGTCGATGCTCCGCGTGAGCAAGATCGTCCCGCCCAAGCGCCAGATCATCAAGGATATCTCCCTCAGCTTCTTCCCCGGCGCGAAGATTGGCCTCTTGGGCCTGAACGGCTCGGGCAAATCCACCGTGCTGCGCATCATGGCGGGCGCGGACAAGGAATACGACGGCGAGGTGCAACACCTGCCGAACATCAGCATCGGCTATTTGCCGCAAGAGCCGGTGCTGAATCCCGATGCCACCGTGCGCCAAGAAGTGGAATCCGCGCTGGGCGAAGTGATGCAGGCGCAAAAAAAACTCGACGAGGTGTATGACGCCTATGCCGAAGAAAACGCCGACTTCGACGCGCTGGCCGCCGAGCAGGCGCGGCTGGAAGCGATCATCGCCGCATCGGGCTCAGACGCCGAGCACCAGCTCGAGATCGCGGCTGACGCATTAAGGTTGCCGCCATGGGATGCAGTGATCAAGAATCTTTCCGGCGGCGAGAAGCGCCGCGTCGCTCTCTGTAAACTCTTGCTGGAAAAACCCGACATGCTGCTGCTCGACGAGCCGACCAACCACCTCGATGCCGAATCGGTGGAATGGCTGGAACAATTCCTGGTGCGCTTCCCCGGCACCGTGGTCGCGGTCACCCACGACCGCTACTTCCTCGACAACGCCGCCGAATGGATACTCGAACTCGACCGCGGCCACGGCATCCCGTGGAAGGGCAACTACTCGAGCTGGCTGGAGCAGAAGGAAGCGCGCCTCGAGCAGGAGAACAAGCAGATCGACGCGCACATGAAATCGATGAAACAGGAACTGGAATGGGTGCGGCAGAATCCCAAAGGGCGCCAGGCAAAATCCAAGGCACGCATTGCGCGCTTCGAGGAACTCAACTCGATGGAACACCAGAAGCGCAACGAGACGCAGGAAATCTTCATCCCGGTCGGCGACCGGCTCGGCAACGAAGTAATCGAGTTCACCGATGTATCCAAGGCCTACGGCGACCGCCTGCTGATCGACAACCTCAGCTTCAAGGTGCCGCCCGGCGCGATCGTCGGCATCATCGGCCCGAACGGCGCGGGCAAATCCACCCTGTTCCGCATGATCACCGGCAAGGAAAAACCGGATTCCGGCGAAGTGAAGATCGGCCCGACAGTGAAGCTCGCGTATGTCGACCAATCGCGCGAGGCGCTCTCCGCCAACAAGAGCGTGTTCGACGAAATCGCCGAAGGCCGCGACATCCTCGTCGTGGGCAAATACGAAACCCCGGCGCGCGCCTACATCGGCCGCTTCAACTTCAAGGGCGCGGACCAGGCCAAGATCGTCGGGCAACTGTCCGGCGGCGAACGCGGGCGCCTGCACCTGGCGAAAACGCTGATCGCGGGCGGCAACGTGCTGCTGCTCGACGAACCCTCCAACGACCTCGACGTGGAAACCCTGCGCGCCCTCGAAGACGCGCTGCTCGAATTCGCCGGCTGCGTGATGGTCATCTCCCACGACCGCTGGTTCCTCGACCGCATCGCCACCCACATCCTCGCGGCAGAGGGCGATTCCAAATGGACGTTCTTCGATGGCAACTATCAGGAATACGAAGCGGATAAGAAGAAGCGGCTGGGCGAGGAAGGCGCGAAACCGAAGCGGATAAGGTATAAGCCGATCAGCCGTTAGCTCATGGCTCCCCTCCCCCGCTCGCGGGGGAGGGGCTGGGGGAGAGGGGCGTTCAGACATCGTGCCGTTCCTGCTAGACTATCCATCAAGGAGGAAGCGTATGCCAACCATCAGCCAGTTCTTCGGGATCATCATCCAGATGTTCTGGCGTGAGCATGCGCCGCCTCACTTTCACGCCCTGTATGGCGAGTATGAAGCCCTGATCGATATTCGGACATTGGAAGTCATCAAGGGCAGCCTGCCGAAACGCGCGCAGGCACTTGTACTCGAATGGGCAGCACAACATCGTACCGAGCTGATGGAGGACTGGAACCTATGCCAATCGAAACAGTTACCCAACAACATCGCTCCGCTGGAGTGACAGCAACCGCGCCTTGGCGCGTGCGTGCGGTCAACGTACAGCCGGACTATCGGCTCTCGATTACCTGCAACGATGGTACAAGCGGTATTGTCGATATGTCGGCGCTGGTGAACAGCACCGATGCAGGCATCTATGCCGCACTCAAAAACGCTCAGTTGTTTCAGCAGGTCAGCATCGAACTCGGTGCGCTTACTTGGCCAAACGGCGCAGACCTCGACCCAGTGTGGGTGCATGAGGAAATCGGTAAAAATAAAACGTGGTCTGTCCCCGTTTAGCTCTAATGGCAACTATCAAGAATACGAAGCAGACAAGGGAATACCAAATGCACCGGAGCCGAATTGTTTTAGTGCGAGGTCGGCATGACTGAAAATAAAATTGACTCCGGTACTTTTCAATTTGCCACCCATCTTGCTGGATGAAAGGCAAAACAAATGAAAGCCCCTGTTTCCCACCTGAAAGACCCCGACCTGCAAAAAGCTCCGCAAGCCTTGATGCGCGCATCCGAGAAGGCGCGCAAACTGGCCGAGCAGACCGGCACGCCTTTTGTCGTGCGCAAGTCCGTCACACCACCTGTCAAGGATAATCGCAGCTGATGCAAACATTGCTGTAGCCGGGAATCACCCTCGCTTACTGAAGGAGCCCGTTGTACAAAAAGAATGCGTATGCGCCGATGAGACCGGCGCCGACAAGACGGGGGATTCGCCCCAGAGCGGCAATTGACAGAAAAATGGCCAAGCCGGCCCCGAGGATGACATAGGTGCCAATCTGGAAAGAAGCGGGAAGCTGGATCGTATTAATAACAGCAAACAGGCCGATGCACATTGGAATGCAGATATGCCCATCGCCGACCTGGGAGCTTATAACGATATCCTGCCTGCCAATGTAAGCGTAATAAAGCGCAAGGAAGGCGTTGGGCAATACCATAAGTATGCCGCTGAACCAGCCGATTCTGGCAAAGCTGAAAAATGGATTGTTCGTTCTGGATACCCACGCCACCAGATGGTCAACGGAAAAATAGATGCACCAGGCGCTTGCGGCAATGAGCACCAGGTCGATTGCGACCGACCAGTGGATGGTCTTTTCGTTCCGGATGTTGTCCTTCAGCACTTCAAACACGTGCAATATCTGCCAGAAGAGGAACAGGCCAACCAGGATCAGGCCATCGTAGAAATTCAGTTCCTTGTCATTGCCCAGAGCCCAGAGCGTCCCGGTAAACAGGAACAGGGCGATCAGGGTGAAGAGCAGGTTAAGCCGGTTGAGGCGGGAGAATTGGACCTGCTTTTTTTGCAGGGCTTTCGTCTTTGGCAGGGCCGCCGCTGAGCCGAAGATCGCAGTCAGCCCGAGTATGAATGTCAGGTTAGTGGTATTGTTGACGAGGCAGTTTTCAATGACTGCTCCGCCATTGCTGGCGGACTTGCTCATGACATAGGCGAAAACAAGATTCGCGAATCCTGAACAATAGGGCATGATGAGCGTGCCGAGCACGGTCCCTTCAAAACCCTTGCCCTCCATTGCATGGAGCCGCCACACCATTACAGCATTCGCAGCTATAAAGATGGCAAGCTGAAATAACGGCTGGGCAACATAGGGTTGGATAGTATGGATTGCGTTATCGATGCCGGGTAGCATGAGGAAGTTTGCAGTTCAGATTTGCAGGCGGGATTATCCTTGCCTGTTCTGCCCCGGTCAATTGCATGAATAGCAGGGAATGGCCTTGCGGGCGGCTATAACCATGGGGGAAGCTGCCAGCCATGCCCGGTTAGCCCTCTCGCTGGCCTTGGCGCTTCATTGCGGGTTTGTGTAAACTTGCATCCTCCAGAATACGGATTGCTTTCAAATGGCCAATTCTTTTACCCAGGCAGCAGATGGTGCTGCCGAACGCATAGTACGGCATTTTCAGGCTCAGGGATTTGCTGACATAACGGAAGCGCTGATTATTCAGATACATCTCAGAGCAGGAAATCACGCGGAAGTCGATGATGCTTTCGAAACCGCGCATGAGCAAGACAAGGTGCCTCCGGTAGAGAAGTATTTCGAAATTCGTTCCCTCGGGCATTTCTCTGAATTCCGGAGCTTTAACCAGGCAAAGTCAGCCTTCAGTTCGGATCTTACCCTGAGCCTCCGCAGCGATATTCCCAGGGTGTTCTTCGATCCCGCTCCGCTAGTGATTCTGGATCCCCTTGCAAGCGGCACCAAATACGATGCGATCATGAAACTCAGAGACAACGTGGATGGGTACGCTGTCGCCATTCTCATGAACGATCCGGGAGCATCGTTGCTTGACTATATCGGCACCCACCGGGGAAGCGATTGGAAAAAAATCATGGGCGAAATTGAAATCGCGAGTGCATCCCTGGGGGATGAATTTGATCTGCACTGAAGC
>JAGWMH010000161.1 GCA_028871775.1 Betaproteobacteria bacterium | reverse complement strand
TTGCGCGTGTCCATGATTTTCGCACTGGTGCCCGCTATCGCATCCACGTATCGCCGCGTTGCCGTCGCGGTGGCAGAAAGGGTTTGCAGGAAATTCAGCGCGGTGCGTTCTGCCGTGAGCATCGCGCGCGCCTCGCCGCGAATCTCGCACAATGGCTGGTTGGCTTCCGCGGTCTCGCCTTCGCGCAGTTGCCAGCGGATTTCGCAATTCGCATCCAGCGCGCTGAGGCAGCCCTCGAACCACAACGTGCCGCACAGCACCATCCGCTGGCGCGTGATGACCGTGGCCCGCGCCTGCGCGTGCTCGGGGATCAGTTGCGCGGTCAAATCGCCACCGCGCACGTCTTCATCCAGTGCGGCGGCGATGTTGGCATGAATATGCTGGGCAAGATCCGTGTGCGGCATAGTGGTTTTGCTTTCGAAAGAGGCGCAGTATAAGAGATATGGCGCGGACTTGAAATTATTGTGTCCTTCCCCAATCTGTCAGGCAATCGAATTCATCAGGGGTACATCATGCGTTTTGACAAATTTACCACCAAGTTGCAGCAGGCGCTGTCCGATGCGCAGAGCCTGGCCGTCGGCCAGGACAGCCAGTTCATCGAGCCGCAGCACCTGCTGCTGGCCCTGCTCAATGACGCCGATAGCGGCGCCGCATCATTATTGTCACGGGCAGGGGGTAATGTCGGCGGGTTGAAACCCGCCCTACATGACGCCGTGGCGCGCCTGCCCAAGGTGGAAGGCCATGGCGGCGAGGTGCAGGTGGGGCGCGGTCTCGCCAACCTGCTCAACCTTACCGACAAGGAAGCGCAGAAACGCGGCGACCAGTTCATTGCCTCGGAAATGTTTCTGCTGGCGTTGACCGGGGACAAGGGCGAATGCGGGCGGCTGCTCAAGCAGCACGGCGTGGCGCGCGCGCCGCTGGAGCAGGCGATCGACGCGGTGCGCGGCGGCGCATCGGTGGAAAGCGCCGAGGCGGAAGGCCAGCGCGAAGCATTGAAAAAATACACGCTGGACCTGACCGAGCGCGCTCGTTCCGGCAAGCTCGACCCGGTGATCGGGCGCGATGACGAGATCCGCCGTGCCATCCAGGTACTGCAACGCCGCACCAAGAACAACCCGGTGCTGATCGGCGAACCGGGCGTGGGCAAGACCGCGATCGTGGAAGGCCTGGCGCAGCGCATCGTCAACGAGGAAGTGCCGGAGACCTTGAAGGGCAAGAAGGTGCTGAGCCTCGATATGGCGGCACTGCTGGCCGGCACGAAATATCGCGGCGAATTTGAGGAGCGTCTGAAAAACGTGCTCAAGGAAATTGCCCAGGAAGAAGGGCGCATCATCGTGTTCATCGACGAGCTGCACACCATGGTCGGCGCGGGCAAGACGGAAGGCTCGATGGACGCGGGCAACATGCTCAAACCCGCACTGGCGCGCGGCGAGCTGCATTGCGTCGGCGCGACCACGCTGGACGAATACCGCAAATACGTCGAGAAGGATGCCGCGCTGGAACGTCGCTTCCAGAAGGTGCTGGTGGACGAGCCGACGGTTGAGGCGACCATCGCTATCTTGCGTGGACTGAAAGATAAGTATGAGGCGCATCACAAGGGTGTGGTCATCACCGACCCGGCCATCGTCGCAGCGGCGGAGCTTTCTCATCGCTATATCACCGACCGTTTCCTGCCGGACAAGGCGATTGACCTGATTGATGAAGCGGCCGCACGTTTGAAAATGGAGAATGAGTCCACGCCAGAGGTGATCGACAAATTAGATCGCCGCATCATTCAGCTCCAGATCGAGCGCGAAGCGATGAAGAAGGAAAAGGACGAGGCTTCAAAAAAACGTATGCAGTTGATCGAAGATGAACTATTGAAATTACAACGTGAAGCTAATGACCTGAAAGAAATCCTGAAGGCGGAAAAGGGCGCGGCGCAAGGCACGGCGCATCTCAAGGAAGAGATGGATAAGGTGCGTATCGAGATTGCCCGGTTGCAGCGCGAGGGCAAGCTGGAGAAGGTGGCCGAGCTGCAATACGGCAAGCTGCCGCAGCTCGAAGCAAAACTGAAGGAAGCCGCGCAGCGCGAGGCCGAGGGCGGTCCGTCAAAGAACAAGCTGCTGCGCACCCAGGTCGGTGCGGAAGAGATCGCCGAAGTGGTGAGCCGCGCGACCGGCATCCCGGTCAGCAAGATGATGCAGGGCGAGCGCGACAAGCTGCTGCACATGGAAGACAAGTTGCACGAGCGCGTGGTGGGGCAGGACGAGGCGGTGCGCCTGGTGTCAGATGCGATCCGCCGTTCGCGCTCCGGCCTGTCCGACCCGAATCGCCCTTACGGTTCGTTCCTGTTCCTGGGCCCCACCGGCGTGGGCAAGACCGAATTGTGCAAGGCGCTGGCCGGTTTCATGTTCGATTCCGAAGACCACCTGATCCGCATCGACATGAGCGAGTACATGGAGAAGCATTCCGTGGCGCGGCTGATCGGCGCGCCGCCCGGCTATGTCGGCTACGAGGAAGGCGGCGGCCTGACCGAGGCCGTGCGCAGAAAACCCTATAGCGTCATCCTGCTCGATGAAGTCGAAAAGGCGCACCCGGACGTGTTCAACGTGCTGCTGCAAGTGCTGGACGATGGCCGCATGACCGACGGCCAGGGCCGCACCGTGGACTTCAAGAACACGGTGGTGGTGATGACTTCCAACCTCGGCAGCCAGATGATTCAGCAGATGGCGGGCGACGACTACCAGGTGGTCAAGCTCGCTGTGATGGGCGAGGTAAAATCCTATTTCCGCCCCGAGTTCATCAACCGCATTGACGAGGTGGTGGTGTTCCATGCGCTCGACGAAAAGAACATCAAGTCCATCGCGCGCATCCAGTTGCAGTATCTGGAAAAACGCCTCGCCGCGATGGAGATGAAGCTGGATGTCAGCGAAGCCGCGTTGTCGGAAATCGCCAACGCCGGATTCGACCCGGTGTACGGCGCGCGCCCGCTGAAACGCGCCATCCAGGCGCAGCTGGAGAACCCGCTGGCCAAGCAGATACTGGAAGGGCGCTTTGCCGCGAAGGATACTGTCAAGGTGGATTGCAAAGGCGGGGTGATGCGGTTCGACAAAGGGTGAAGGAGTGCTGTTCAAATCCTCCGTTCGTGGTGAGTTTGTCGAACCATGGGCGGAGGGCGATAATCAGAAAGCCCGGCATGCCGGGCTTGTTTTTTGGTAATGTATCGCGCGGCCCTTTCAATTTAGGAACGACGCATGTGGCTACAAAAAGAAATACGCCTGCAACCCAGGCTCCGCGGCTTTCATCTGATTACCGAAGAGCTGCTTCGCGAATTGCCCGAACTGCGCAATTTCAAAATCGGCATGATGAATGTTTTCATCATGCACACATCCGCATCGTTGACGATCAACGAGAATGCAGATCCTACGGTGCGCCAGGATTTCGAGAGCTACTTCAACCACGCCGTTCCGGAAGACGAACCCTGGTACATCCATCAGGATGAAGGTTCGGATGACCTGCCTGCGCATCTGAAATCCAGCCTACTTGGCAGCAGCCTGAATATCCCGATTGCCGATGGGCAGCCAAGGCTGGGAACCTGGCAGGGCATCTACCTGTGCGAACACCGGGACCACGGCGGCAATCGGCGTATCGTGGTGACGATACACGGCGATACACGCCATGTATAGAAACCTCGTTCAACTGAAGGATTGCACATGCCTCTGATTCCACCCGACGCACTGCTCTTTGTCGCTCCCGGTTGCCCGCACTGCGCCATCGTTCTGCAGGGGCTGGGCGAGCTGGTAAAGCAGGGGCTTGTTGGAAAAATGACGGTAGTGAATGTCGCCGCGCATCCCGAACAGGCTGCTGAATATGGCGTGCGCGCCGCCCCTTGGCTGCGCCTGGGACCATTTACGCTTACCGGTGCACACAGCCCTGCCGAGCTGAAACGATGGGCGGAGTGGGCGAGTGGCGAAGAAGGCGCAGCGCACTATGTCGAACATCTGTTAAAGCAGGGCGGCTACAAGCAGGCGGTGACATTCATCGCCGAAGATACGCAGCGCCTCAAGCCGCTGCTCGCCAGCATCGCCAATCCCGAAGCCAGTATCGACGTGCGCCTCGGCGTCAGCGCGCTGCTGGAGTCCTATGCCAACACTCCAGCGCTGCAGATGGTGCTGCCGCAGCTTGGCGAGCTCACCCGCCATGCCGACCATCGCGTGCGCGCTGACGCATGCCATCTGCTCGGCCTCACCGGCAGCGCCGCCGCCCGCAGTTATGTTGCAGCCTGCCTCAGCGATGCTCACCAAGAAGTGCGGGAAATTGCAGCAGAGGCGATGGCAGAATTGAAGATGGCGAAATAGTTCGTAGATCCTGGATGCAATGAAATGGAATCCGGGGTTCTTGGGGCACTATTGGTATATGGGTAAAACCCTGTGCCCTGTCGGGCACCCCCGGATTCCGCTGTGCTGCATCCGGGCTACGCGGCGTTCATCGTCCTTGCGCGCAACTGCCCGCATGCGCCTTCGACCTCCTGCCCCGCCGAATCGCGCACTCTGGCGAGGATGCCACGCTGATGCAGGGTTCCCACCATGTACGCAATCCGTTCGGCTGAGGGGCGGCGATAGGCCAGCCCGTCCACTGGGTTGAAGGGGATGAAGTTCATGACTGCGTATTTCCCCGAAAGGAGCTGCGCGATCCTT
>JAGWMH010000160.1 GCA_028871775.1 Betaproteobacteria bacterium | reverse complement strand
CCCTGGTAACTGGCTTCCAGCGTAATGCCTTGTGCCGCACCGCCAGTTCGTTCCAGCGTGATTTCCACCTGGAAAGGTTGATGGAACACCGCCATATCGCCAAAGTTGGGGTCATGTTTTATCTCCCCTTTGGGCATGGAAATGCCGGCTATTCTGGTGCCGGCGGCTTTTGCTGAATCGCCCTTTATGCCGAAGGTTGCCTTGTCGCGGTAGAGATAGTAACCGGGCGTTATCCTGAAGCTGGCGAGCAGGGTGTGTGCATTTAATACGGTGACATCCAGCCCGAATGCCTGATCCGGGGGCAGAAAAACTTCCTGTTTCGCGCCTCCAATCATCGGCAGGCGCTCCAGAAACCCATCGGCGTGGGATAAGTGGGTAAGGCACAACAGTATCCATATTACATAGCGCATGGGTCTCATTCCTCGGTTGCCTGAGTTTCTCGCGCTACCCACTGCAGATAGCCGGGAAAGCCCGCACTAACAGGGACAGCGATGATTTCCGGAAGTTCATAGGGATGGTGCGCGCGGATGGTTGCCTCAAGGCGCGGATAGGCGGCGCGCGTTGACTTGACCAGCAGCGGCACCTCGCTGGCCGTTTCTGTTTTCCCCTGCCAGCGATATACCGAGCCGCATTCTGCCAGAATATTAACGCAGGCGGCAGTACGGTTTTCAATCAGCGCCTGCGCCATGCGCTGCGCGCTGTCGCGATCCGGCAAATTGGTGAATACCAGGATGATTTCGTCCATAAGCACTTACGCCGCTTTTGCGCGGGCGCAACGTATGCCCAGTTGCAGCAATTCATCCCACACATCGCCCTGGCGCAAACCCTTTATCACTTTGTCCACATTTGCGGCCTGACGCAAGGCGCGCTCCGCTATTGCCGGACTGAAGCGCCGCACCGCGCGTTCCACCAGTTTCTGGCGCACACCCCACACGCGCGCATCGCGCAGCGCGGCAGCCAGGTTGCCGCTGCGCTGCATGGCATGCGATACTTTGGCAAGCGCGCGAATATCCTCGGTCAGTGCCCACAGGACCAGCACGGTGGCCTCGCCTTCCGCGCGCAGGCCGTCGAGGATGCGCGCATAGCGCGCGGCGTCGCCAGCCAGCATGGCTTCGGACAGCTTGAACACGTCATAGCGCGCCACATCCATCACCGCGTCCTTTACCTGTTCAAAGGAAAGGTGTCCGGCAGGAAACAGCAGGGCGAGCTTCTGGATTTCCTGATAAGCCGCCAGCAGATTGCCTTCCACGCGTTCGGCGAGAAACGCCAGCGTGTCCGCATCGGCGGACTGGCCCTGCCGCTTCAGGCGGCCTGCAATCCAGGCCGGCAGTGCATTCAGTGCAATTTCCTCTGCGGCGATGACCATTCCCTGCGCCGCCAAGGCGGTAAACCATTTGCTGTCCTGTGCGGCCTTGTCCAGCCGGGGCAGCGTGATGATCGTAACCGTGTCGGTATTCAGTTGTCCGCAGTAATCCTGCAACGCTTGCGCTCCTTCGATGCCCGGCTTGCCGGACGGAATGCGCAGTTCCACCAGCTTGCGGGCGGAAAACAGCGACAGGCTTTGTGCGCTGTTGCGCAACTCAGCCCACTTGAAGCCGGGTTCGGCAGTCAGCACTTCGCGTTCGGTATAACCCGTCGCACGTGCTGCCGCGCGGATGGCATCCCCCGACTCGATGGACAGCAGCAGCGCATCGCCATGGATGACGTACAGCGGCTTCAGCCCCGAGGCGAGATGGCGCGGCAGATCTTCAACCGGAAGTTTCATAGTGGAGCGGCCAGTTTCATTGTGGCGGCCTCGCGTGGTTCAGGCGGCGCAATACCTGCTGCACCGCGTCGCTGCGCATGTTCTGGTAGAGCAGCGCCTCTTCCTGCTCCTTGGCGAGAACCCGCGTGTCGTCGTAGGAAAACTCGCGCCGCATGGTGATTTCTTCCGGGGCGAGCCAGTCCTGCTGTTTCTGGTCATAGGCGCGCAGCGAGATGCGGTATTGCAAGCGGTATTCGCGCACGCGGCCGCCGCCGCTCAAAGAAAGAATCTGCTTGTCCGTTGTTTCGGAAACAATCTGCAACGTCAGTTGCGCCTGCTCGGGCGTGTCGGTGATTTGCACGCTGTTTGCCTCAATGGCGCGCTTCAATTCGGTGATGAAAGGGGCGTAGTCGTTGGCCGACTTCACATACAGCTTCTGGAACGGCAAGGCAAACGCGCCCTGCCCGCGCAGATGGAAGCCGCATGCGCCCAGCAACAGGGTGAGCATCAGCAGTATCGGCAAGGTTGCGCGCATCGGCATTCTCTTACACCATTACATTAGTCAAGCACCGCGGGGTCAGATCACCACGTTGATCAAACGTCCTGGCACCACGATGATTTTTTTTGCCGCCCCGCCCGCAAGCTGTTTCTGCACCGCCTCGTGCGCCAGCGCGAAGCGTTCCAGCGTCGCCTTGTCAGCGTCTTTGGCGACGCGCAGACTGCCGCGCAGCTTGCCGTTCACCTGGACCACCAGTTCGATTTCATCCTGCACCAGTGCGGCTTCGTCCACTTCCGGCCAAGGAGCGGTGAGAACGTCGTCGCCGTACCCAAGCTCTTTCCACAACGCCTGTGTGATGTGCGGCGCGATGGGCGAGAGCATTCGCAGGAGAATGCTTGTTGATTCCCATACCAGCCAGTCATGCGCTTCTTGGGAATGACGGTTTTCATCGTCGTTCCCCTCCAGGCTACGGTTTGCGCCGGGTATCATTATTGGAGTCATCAAGTTGAGCATTTGCATCGCTGCGGAAACTATCGTGTTGAACTGTTGGCGTGCATAGTCGAAGTTCGCCTTCTTCAGAAGGGTATGAATTTCTCTTCGCAGGTTCTTCTGTTCTGGGCTTGCCTTAGACCAATCGTAAGCTTGATTGAAATTCGTTTTGGGTCGGGCGCCATCACCCGGATTGAGGTAGATTTTTGCCGAGTGTCCATATCCCCACACCCGCTTCAAGAAACGAAACGCGCCTTCTACGCCGCTATCCGACCACTCCAGTTGCTGGTCGGGCGGAGCGGCGAACATCATGAACAGGCGCGCGGTGTCGGCGCCGTACTGATCTATGATGGCTTGCGGGTCCACGCCGTTGTTCTTGGACTTGGCCATTTTCTCGGTGCCGCCGATGACCACTGGCTGTCCGTCGGCCTTGAGGATGGCGCCGACCGGGCGGCCGCGTTCATCGGTTCTTACAGCCACCTCCGCCGGATTGATCCATTGCTTCCTGCCGGCGTCATCCTCGCGGTAAAACGTCGGGGCGATCACCATGCCCTGGGTCAATAAGTTTTTGAACGGCTCGTCACCTTGCACCAGACCTTCGTCGCGCATCAGCTTGTGAAAGAAGCGCGCATACAGCAAATGCAGGATCGCATGCTCGATGCCACCGATATATTGATCCACCGGCAACCACTGTTGCGCACGCGCCTTGTCCACCATGCCGGTGGTGCAGTTCGGGCTGGCGTAGCGCGCGTAGTACCAGGACGATTCCACGAAGGTATCCATGGTGTCGGTCTCACGCCTGGCCTTGCCGCCGCACTTCGGGCAGGTGCATTCGTAGAATCCAGGCATCTTCGCCAGCGGCGAACCCGCGCCATCCGGCACCACGTTCTCCGGCAGCACCACGGGAAGCTGATCGTCCGGCACCGGCACATCGCCACAGCTCATGCAGTGGATGATGGGGATCGGGCAGCCCCAGTAGCGCTGGCGCGAAATTCCCCAGTCGCGCAGGCGGAACTGCACCTGCTTGTCGCCCAGCCCTTTCGTTTTCAGGTCGGTGGCGATGGTATCCACCGCCTGCTGGTAGTCGAGGCCGTCGTACTTGCCGGAGTTGATACAGACACCGCGCTCTTTATCTGCATACCACTCTTTCCATTCAGCGGAATCATAGTTGGTTGCATCAGCTAATTCTTGTTCCCATCGTTCTGCTCCAGAACCATGAGGATCGCCATATTCACAAACTTGATCATGCATGGCATGTGTATCGGCGGCGACGGCTCCTTCGCGAAGGATAAATCTAAGCTCTTTTGCTATAGACGCCTCGCTTTGAATTACTTGTTTTATCGGCAAGCTGTATTTCCTTGCGAAACCGAAGTCGCGCTCGTCATGCGCCGGCACCGCCATCACCGCGCCCTCGCCGTAGCCCATGAGCACGTAGTTGCCGACCCACACCGGCACCGGCTCGCCGGTGAGCGGATGCCCGACATCAATCCCGGTGGGCATGCCCTTCTTTTCCATGGTGGCCAGATCGGCCTCCATCACCGTGCCGCGCTTGCATTCCTCGACGAAGGCGGCGAGCTTCGGGTTGTGCTTCGCAGCGTGGGTTGCCAACGGATGTTCCGCGGCCACCGCGCAAAAGGTGACGCCCATGATCGTGTCGGCGCGCGTGGTGAATACCCAGAGCTTTTCCTCGCGTCCGCCCAGCTTGTACGGGAAGGCGAAGCGCACGCCGGTGCTCTTGCCGATCCAGTTGGCCTGCATGGTCTTCACCCGCTCGGGCCAGCCCGGCAGCGTGTCGAGGCCGGAGAGCAGTTCGTCGGCGTACTGGGTGATACGGAAGAAGTACATCGGGATGTCGCGCTTTTCGACCAGCGCGCCGGAGCGCCAGCCGCGCCCGTCGATCACCTGCTCGTTGGCGAGCACGGTCATGTCGACCGGGTCCCAGTTGACC
>JAGWMH010000159.1 GCA_028871775.1 Betaproteobacteria bacterium | reverse complement strand
CTTCTTTCGCAGCGCCGAAGGCCTGAACTGCCATCGTTCCTATGGCTACCTGGTCAACCCCGCTGTCGGGAGCATCATTGCAGACTGGTTGAAGCGCAGTTGATGCTGTGCCGAACCTGTTAAGAATCCAAAGCCTGCTTGCGTTACGGCGCCACGCATCTGATTTGAAACGTTTGCTGCTCAGTCGTGCTTTTTATGCTGAGACTGATGCGAAGCTGAGCTGACCCATTTAATTCTTATATTAATCCAGGCCCTTGCCGCATTGCTTGCAAAATTTTGCAGTGGGCTCATTGTCTGCGCCGCAAGCAGCACACGCTTTGTTCTTGCCAGATGCCCCGAAGCGCTTGGCAGCCGAGGTAAAGACTTCCGTCAGGGAGGCGGACTGACCCAGCACGGCCATCACCACCCATGCCGCACAAGCAAGAATGGCAACGATAAATATCCAGTTGTAAATATTGAGCAGCGCAGTATCCAGCATTGGCTTGAGTATCAGCAGCGCGACAGAATACGCAGCTGACACGACGATCAAGGTCACGGCAGGGAGTATCAAATTCTGCACGAATGACCAGCGCCCGCCACGTTGCTGCAAGGCGATGGTGGAGTGCTGGCCGAGCAGCCAAAATGCGGCGAGTGCGGTGCCATAACCGAGAAAGCGCACCAGATGCGCGGCGGTGAGCTTGCCGCTGAAGACTGAGGTTTTGGCAAACAGCTCCATGCTGCCTATGGCCGCGCCGAGTATCAGCGCCACCAAGATCACAGCGACATAGCGCCCAATGCTCCAGCCTTCGTTGATTTGTGTGTCATTGCTCATTTTATGCGTTCCTTCCTGTTAATTGACGGATTCACATTGAAGCCGCACCACGTCTAGCCTCCAGCAAGACTTGATGAGGTGTTCCGGTAGCCGAGGCATTCGCGGGAACGATGATTCAGTTTTTTTACGGATTCTGCAAGTTTTTTGTGAGTAATAATTCCAAAGCGCAGTTGATACCGTATCGAGAAAGCGTGCATTTACTGTGAATTAAACGGGTCAGCTCAATATCGTCTTTCGCGAATAAATGTTTGGAGAGTAGATACCTTTAACCAGGAAAAGAAATCGACTCCTTTTGCTATGTTAAAGCTCAATAGTAGAGATAAGTCACGAGTAGCCGCTTTCGGGCAGGCAGGACCGCATCACGGAGTTCCGCTCGGCAGCCATTAGCTGCACTTCGCAAGTTGCCCGCAAATTGGCTGAATTGACCCTGAAAAGGCAGCGTAGCTTGAAGGTGTGCTGTTCGCTGTAGGATCAGATGGGCTAGCGCAAGTACCTGTGGGTTACAGCGCCATTACCACTGCCGTGTCACCTGCTATGTTTTAGTTTTCAGTTCCGGCTATTTTGCAGTAGACGAAGAATCAGGAGTGGGAGAACTGGGTGATGTGGATGTTTCATCTGGATGTATATCACACGCAAACGCCTCAGCAAACACGGCAAGGCTCATCATCATAAGCAAAGAAATCGCAAGTTTTTTCATAATGCCTCCTAAAATAAAAAATTGAAACGTCGTAAAACTTGCATATTTATACATCTCCATAATGAAACATGCAATCCCATTTGCCTGACAGCGCCAACTCAAATAAGTGTCGCCAGTGGCAATCACCAGCAATTCCTCATCGCTCATGGCTTCTAGCCGCGTCATGTAGGCTTTGCCGCTATCTGACACCTCCACTCGCTATCGCAACTTACCACAGTGAGAAACCGATGCGGCCCTGCGCGAGCGTCTGCTTACCGGCGGTGCAATACGAGTCATGAACTTCTGCCGTGTGCCATAGCCGCCCGCCGGCCGAGTCCTCTTTGTATGGCTAAGTATACTGACTTCATCCGCCCGTATTATTATGCATATACTGACAGATAAATTTGTGGGGATATCCGATGCCCATTCGCCTACTCACCTTGCTGTTCGTAGCTCTTTCTTCACCTTGCTGGGCATCGTCCGGTGTTCTCGACTTTGTCTCCGGCAATGTAAGCATGGAGCGGTCTGGCCGCCCGGTGATGGCACAGGCGGGTACTGCCATCGAGGAGGGCGACATCATTACCTGCGGCGATGACGGCGAGGCGCATCTGGACATGATGGATGGCGGAGCGCTGGCCGTTCGCCCGGGATCAAAACTTCAAATCGACAGTTACCGGGCTACCCCAGAGGAAGAACAGGTTGTTCTGCGGCTGCTGAGCGGCGCTTATCGTTCGGTCACCGGATGGATCGGGAAAGTATCCCGCCAAAACTATCGAATCATCACGTCGACGGCCACCATTGGCATCCGCGGCACGGACTATGAGGTTATGGTTGACGCAGACGGTACCTACAGCGTGGTCAGCGAAGGAAGCATCGGGATACGTGGCCTTGACCAAACGCAGGAACTGGAAGTCCGCCCCGGAATGTCGGCCTTCGCCACACGTACTGCGTCGCGCCATATTGAACGATCCGCCATTCCGCGACGGCTTTTCCGGCTCACACGGTTCGAAGAGCGTTTCAACCGTTCCTACGCTGGCAACAAGGCGCGGGAGCGCATATCGCAACGCCTCGCTGAACACGTGATTCGATTGCGGAAAGTGCGACCGGATGCCGCCGAGCGGTTCGAGAAGCGCTTGCGCGACCGACATCCCGATCTGCACCAGGAGATCAAACGCCATCTCTCCGAGCGGGGCGGCGTGGATAGACGGGGCAACCCGAACCAGGTCGCTCCGGCCGTGAGCAACTTGGCGCCGCGGGCTGCCTGGAAGGACGAAGGTGCCGCCCGCAAGGCTCGGAAGGATGAGGCTGCAGAGAAATTCAAGGCCGCTCGCGAGGCAAGAATCAAAGAGCGTCAGGCTGCCAAGGAAACAGCCGCATCACAGCGTGCAGCACGGAAGGCGAAAGCGGCCTCGAAGCGGAAGGATGCCAAGGAGAATACAAATCCCAAGGCGCGCAAGCACCCGGATGACTGATTTCGGGCTGACAATAATGCAACACCACATTCGGCTTGGTGCCATAAGCCGTCGGTCAGCCAAGCCCACTTCTTCTATCGTGCTTCTCCGTTGCCAGGCAAACACTGACAGCAAAATTTCGTCGCCCCTTACTCAACAAATCAGACAAACACCGATAGACACCTTTGCGCGCGTGGAGCATTATTCACAGTATAAATTTTGCAGAATGTAATGAACCGCGTTTTGTGCCTGTTTAGATTTTCCTAATATACTGAGCGGAGGGGTCGTGAATATAAAGTTTTTGCGTTTGATAATGGTTTTGGGCAGCCTTTTTTATTTTAGCAACAGCACGGCAGGCGAATGGGAAAAGGGTATAAAACGGGTTGCAATTCCAGGTGGCTTGACTGCGGATCAACTGCCCGATGCTCAAAGTAAAGGGGCAGCTCTCCTGGCGTTGTATTGCGGTCAGTGCCACAAGATTCCGAGCCCCAGGATGCATTCAACAAGCGACTGGCCTATGAGGTTTGAAAAGATGATGGATCACGCCATGCTCATGGCAGGGGCTTCACCTGATGTCAAAACACCAGCAGATAAAGAGAAAAAAGAGATCGTTTCCTATCTGGAAAAGAATGGATTCAGAGGGCTTCCAGCAACCTCCCTATTGCGTGGAGAACCCAAGGCATTCAATGTAATGTGGTTCTGCTCAGCATGCCACGCCATGCCTGACCCAACACAGTTTCCTGCAAAAGAATGGGGTAAGATCGTTGATCGGATGAACAGTTATAGAAAAGAACAGGGCAGGGAAGAGATGAACGATTCCGACAAGAGGGCAGTAATAAATTTCCTTGTAGATATACGAATGTATCTCAAAGGCAATTGAATAAATTTGCTTCATTCGCCCTGCCGGAAAGAAGCTATTCGCCCTTTTCGCTTTTGTATTCCAGGAAGCGGCACTTCGCCAGCATCAGCAATGTGTCGAGGCCGCACTTGGTGAACGACCGGTTTCCGGCAGTGTAAAACCGAGCCATGCAGCCGGTGATCGAACACCCTTGGCAGTTGACGCCTGCCGAGGCCGCGGTGTTGCAGAATGAATTGCGCCAGCGCGTGGAACGCAACGACCGCTTGCAGGCTATCCGGCACGTGGCAGGTGTGGACGTGGGCTACGAAGCAGGCGGGCGCGTGACGCGCGCGGCGGCGGCCGTGCTCGCATACCCAAGCCTGCAACTGGTGGAGACCTCCGTGGCCCGTTGCCCGACGTCATTCCCCTATGTGCCCGGACTGCTTGCATTCCGCGAGCTGCCTGCTGTGCTGGCGGCATTGGCCAGGCTGAAGATCACCCCCGATCTCATCCTCTGCGACGGCCAGGGCATCGCGCACCCGCGCCGCTTCGGCCTCGCCAGCCATCTCGGCGTGTTGCTGGATGTCCCCACCATCGGGGCGGCCAAGACCCGGCTCACCGGCCATCATGACGAACCGCCAAACGTGAAAGGGGCATGGACGCCGCTGCTCGATGACGCCGAGACCATCGGTGCGGTCGTGCGCACGCGCGCCGGGGTGAAGCCGGTCTATGTCTCCATCGGCCATCGCGTGTGTCTCAAGACAGCCATCGAACTCACGCTGGCCTGCGTCACCTGCTACCGCCTGCCGGAAACCACACGCCACGCCCATCATCTGGCCTCGGCGAAAAAGGACGACGCATGACGGCAGCCGTGCTCATGATCGCTTCGGCGATGCCCACTGGGGAAAGGGCTATGCCAGACAGCCGCCCGGCCATCGCGGTG
>JAGWMH010000158.1 GCA_028871775.1 Betaproteobacteria bacterium | reverse complement strand
TTTGCCCACTCGATTAACCCACTTCATTTATTCATAAATGCTTCTCCCGGATATGCGACAGTAAGCCCTCTGCGGCATCTTCCACCATATCCAGCACGCGCTCGAAACCATCCGTTCCGCCGTAATACGGATCGGGCACTTCGCGTCCTTCATGCAGGCTGGCATATTCCAGAAACAATCCCAGGCGTTTGCGCTGCGGTTGCGGGCACAACCGTTGCAGGATGGCAAGATTGGCGCGATCCATCGCCAGCACATAATCGAAACGGGTAAAGTCCGGGAGCCCGACCTGCCGTCCGCGCAATGCGCTCATGTCGTAACCGCGCCGCTGCGCGGCACGCTGGGTGCGCATGTCCGGCGATTCGCTGATGTGGTAATCATGCGTCCCCACCGAATCAATCAGGATGTGTCGCACCAGCCCCGCTTCCTCGACGCGCGCGCGGAACACCGCTTCGGCGGTGGGAGAGCGGCAGATGTTGCCCATGCAGACAAAGAGTACGGAAACATTATTTTTCATCGAGGTTATCTTACTGTGTTGTGATAGTTGTGTCTAAGAAGACGGCCCTTTAATTTGAGGCAGCGCCAGCCGACAGTAAATGGGAAAATAGTGCGCCTCATTCGACCACAAAAAGCGATGCCCATCTCCGACTCTGCCATCCCTGCCGTCACACGACGCTTATCTCCCCTGCAGGATCTGTGGCCTTTCCTGCGCCCCTATCGCGGGCGGATCGCACTGGCTTTCGCGCTGCTGTGCCTTGGCTCCGCCACTATCCTGCTGGTGCCGCTGGCGTTTCGCGATTTGATCGATTTCGGTTTCGGGCAACGGCAAAACACCGGCGTCGGGCTGTTGGGTGCACTGAGCCTGAACGGACACTTCGCCGCGCTGTTCGGGCTGGCGAGCATGTGGGCGCTAACCGTGGCGGCGCGCTATTACACCGTGACTTGGGTAGGCGAACGGGTGACGGCGGATTTGCGCAGCGCGGTGTATGCGCGGGTGCTGGCGCAGTCGCCGCAGTTTTTCGAGACCCTGCAAACCGGCGAAGTGCTCTCCAGACTGACCGGCGACACCACGCTGATCCAGACCGTGATCGGCAGCTCCGTTTCGATGGGCTTGCGCAGCCTGTTCCAGTTTGTCGGCGGCATGGTCATGCTGGCGGTCACCAGCTTCTATCTGTTCTCCCTGAACCTCGGACTGATGGCAGTGCTGATGCTGCCGCTCTTCGCCATCGGACGTAAAGTGAAAAAGCTCTCGCGCGAATCGCAGGACAAGATTGCCGATGCCTCGGCGCTGGCCGGCGAGATACTCAACGCGATCCCGACGGTGCAGGCCTATACCCAGGAGCAGCAGGAAACCAAACGCTTTGCCGGCCGCGCGGAAGCGAGCTTCGTCACCGCAATCCGGCGCACCCGCGTGCGCTCGGTGATGACGGCGCTGACCATCACCGCGGTGATGGGCGCCATCATTTTCGTGCTGTGGATCGGCGCGAACCAGGTGCATACAGGCAGCATGACCGGCGGGCAACTGGCTTCGTTCGTCCTGTACGCCGTGCTGGTGGCGGGCAGCGTGGGCACTATGGCGGAAGTGTGGGGCGATGTGATGCGCGCGGCGGGGGCAACCGAGCGCCTGCTGGAATTGCTGCATGCGCAGCCCGCCATCGCCGATGCCGCCGCGCCGCAAGCGCTGCCGCAGCCCAGGCAGGCGGCAATCCGCTTCGAGCAGGTTACTTTCCGTTACCCGGCGCGCCCGCAAACCGCCGCGCTGGACAACATCACGCTCGACATCGCCCCCGGCGAAAGCGTGGCGCTGGTCGGGCCTTCCGGTGCGGGCAAGACCACCCTGTTCCAGCTCCTGCTGCGTTTTTACGATGTGACGGATGGCCGCATCCTCCTCAACGGGCAGGATATCCGCCAGCTCAGCCTGCACGACCTGCGCGGCAGGATCGCCATCGTGCCGCAAGACCCGGTGATCTTCTCGGCCAATGCGCTGGAGAATATCCGCTACGGCCGCCCCGCCGCCAGCGACGATGAAGTCATGGCCGCCGCGAAGGCGGCACTGGTGGAAGAATTCATCAATCGCCTGCCGGAAGGCTACCAGACCTTTCTGGGCGAGCGCGGCACCCGTTTGTCGGGCGGGCAGCGCCAGCGCATCGCCGCCGCGCGGGCGATCCTGAAAAATGCACCGCTGTTGCTGCTGGACGAAGCCACCAGCTCACTGGATGCGGAATCCGAAATTCTTGTGCAGGAAGGGCTGAACGCCGCCATGCAGGGGCGCACCACGCTCATCATCGCGCACCGGCTGGCCACCGTGCAGAAGGCGCACCGCATTGTGGTGCTGGAACACGGGCGCATCGTCGAAACCGGCACGCCTGCTGACTTGCGCAAACAGGGCGGGCTCTATGCGCGGCTGGCGCGGCTGCAATTCGATGTTGGATAATCCTAGGGAAATGCTGAACAAGTCCAAAACCGTCATTGCGAGCGGCCTTCAGCCGCGAGCACTGCGTGGCGGGAAGCAATCCAGAAAGCTTCAAAGACCACATAGATGTGGATCGCCACGTCCCGCCACGCTTCGCTCGCGGCTAAAGGCGCTCCTCGCGATGACAAACTTATTCAGCGTTTCCCTAAGAGCGGATCCATACAGAAAACTTCATAACGGCGAAAGAAACACGCTTTCGCGCAGTTTCTTCAACTGGTCGCGCAATTCGGCGGCGCGCTCGAACTCCAGATTCCGCGCGGCTTGCAGCATTTCCTTCTCCAGCCGCTTGATCTCCCTGGCCACGTCCTTCTCGCTCATCGCCAGGTATCTGGCCTGGGTCTGCGCAATCTTCAGCGATTTGCGCTCGGCGTCCATGTCATACGCGCCTTCAATGATGTCCTTGATGCGCTTGATGACGCCCTGCGGCGTGATGCCATGCTGTTCGTTGTATAGCTGCTGCTTGTGCCGCCTGCGCTCGGTCTCGCCGATGGCGCGCTTCATCGAATCGGTGATCTTGTCTGCATACAGGATCGCCTTGCCGTGGATGTGGCGCGCCGCGCGGCCCATGGTCTGGATCAGCGAGCGCTCCGAGCGCAGGAAACCCTCCTTATCGGCATCGAGGATCGCCACCAGCGACACCTCGGGGATATCCAGCCCCTCGCGCAGCAGGTTGATGCCGACCAGCACGTCGAACATGCCGAGGCGCAGGTCGCGGATGATTTCCACGCGCTCCACGGTCTCGATGTCGGAGTGCAGATAGCGCACCTTGATGCCGTGCTCGGAGAAGTATTCGGTGAGGTCTTCCGCCATGCGTTTGGTCAGCGTAGTGGCCAGCACGCGCTCGCCCTGCTCCACGCGCAGGCTGACCTCCGACATCAGGTCGTCCACCTGATGCGTGGCGGGACGCACCTCGATCTGCGGGTCGACCAGCCCGGTCGGGCGCACCACCTGCTCCACCACCTGCCCGGCATGCTCGGCTTCATACACCGAGGGCGTGGCGGAAATGAATACGCTCTGGCGCATCACACGCTCGAATTCGTCGAAACGCAACGGACGGTTATCCAGTGCGGACGGCAGGCGGAAGCCGTAGTTGACCAGGTTTTCCTTGCGCGCGCGGTCGCCCTTGTACATGCCGCCGATCTGCGGGATGGTGACGTGGCTCTCGTCGATGAACATCAGCGCATCCGGCGGCAGGTAATCCATCAGCGTGGGCGGCGGCTCGCCCGGCTTGCGCCCGGAGAGGTGGCGCGAGTAATTCTCGATGCCCTTGCAGAAGCCAATCTCGTTGAGCATCTCCAGGTCGTGCCGCGTGCGCTGCTCGATGCGCTGCGCCTCGACCAGCTTGTTTTCCTTCTGGAAAAACGCGATGCGCTCGGCCAGCTCCAGCTTGATCGTCTCGATGGCTGCCAGCGTGGTCGCGCGCGGCGTGACGTAATGGCTGGAAGGGTAAACGGTGTAGCGCGGTACACGGCTGAGGATGTGGCCGGTGAGCGGATCGAACAGCGACATGCTCTCCACTTCGTCGTCGAACAGCGACAGGCGCAGCGCGTGTTCGCTGTTTTCCGCCGGGAAGATGTCGATCACGTCGCCTCGCACGCGGAAGTTGCCGCGAGTGAAATCCATATCGTTGCGCTCATACTGCATCTCGGCGAGGCGCTTGATCGCGTCGCGCTGCGGCATCTTCTCGCCCTCGCGCAGGTGCAGGATCATGCCGTGGTAATCCACCGGATCGCCGATGCCGTAGATCGCCGACACCGTCGCCACGATCACCGCATCCTCCCGCTCCAGCAGCGACTTGGTGGCCGACAAGCGCATCTGCTCGATCTGCTCGTTGATGCTGGAATCCTTCTCGATGTACACATCGCGCGACGGCACATAGGCCTCGGGCTGATAGTAGTCATAATAGGAAACGAAGTACTCCACCGCGTTATCCGGAAAGAAATCGCGCAATTCAGAATACAACTGCGCCGCCAGCGTCTTGTTCGGCGCCATGACAATGGCAGGCCGCCCCAGTTGTGCGATGACATTAGCCATAGTGAACGTCTTGCCGGAACCGGTCACGCCGAGCAGCGTCTGGAACGCCAGCCCGTCCTCGATTCCCTCCACCAGTTGCGCGATGGCCGTGGGCTGGTCGCCCGCCGGTTCGAACGGCTGGTGCAGGCGGTAGGGGCTGTTGGGGAAGGTTTGGATGGTCATGGTGAACTACGTATTGTACGGGGAATGGGGCGATTGCTAAACTGAGAAGCGTG
>JAGWMH010000157.1 GCA_028871775.1 Betaproteobacteria bacterium | reverse complement strand
CGCGCTGGATGCCGAAATTCGAAGAATATTTTCACTATCGCAACCTCGACGTGAGCACCCTCAAGGAACTGGCCAGGCGCTGGAAACCGGACATGGCGCAGGGGGTAAAAAAGCACGGCAAGCACGAGGCGCTGGCCGACATCTATGAATCCATCGGTGAGATGAAGCATTATCGCGAGCATTTCATCAAACTTTAGTCGGAATCATTCCATCTTTGCCTGCTTAACGGCATGAGGCACAAGCTGTAATAACATGCCGCATCTTCTGGTTGACATCTCTTCCCATGGTTTCGGCCATGTCGGCCAGACTGCGCCGGTGGTGAACGAGCTGGCGCGGCGCATTCCCGAGCTGCACGTAACGCTGCGCACCGCTGCCCCGCGCTTCCTCCTGCAGCAGAACTTTCATTGCGATTTCCGCCACCTCCCCGTGGCGTTTGATTTCGGGATGCAAATGGCAAGTGCGGTTGATGTGCAGGTAAAGGAGAGCGCTGCTGCATATCGTGCTTTTCACGCCGGCTGGGAAGAAAAAGTGGGACGCGAGGCGCACGCCATGCGTGTGTTGGAACCCGATTTGCTGCTGGCCAACGTCCCCTATCTGTCGCTGGCCGCAGCACATGTTGCGGGCGTGCGTGCCGTTGGGATGTGCAGCCTGAACTGGGCGGATATTTACCGCCATTACTGCTTTGGGGATACGGCCAGCCGCACGATACATGCGCAGATGCTGGCGGCTTATAACGGCGCCGAATGTTTCCTGAAGGTGCAGCCGGCCATGCCGATGCCGGGTCTTTTCAATGCGCGCAACATCAACCCGATTGCGCGGACGGGATGCAACCAACGCACGAGCATCGCTGCAAAAATTCGGCTGGGTGAAGCTGAGAAGCTGGTGCTGGTGTCGATGGGCGGCATGGAATTCCGCCTGCCGGTGGAGCGCTGGCCGCATTTACCCGGTGTGCGCTGGATAATCCCGCAAGCATGGCAGGTGCAGCGTGATGACATGGTGTCATTGGAATCGTTGGGCTTGCCTTTCGGCGACGTGCTGGCCTCGTGCGATGCCGTGCTGACCAAGCCCGGTTACGGCACCTTCGCGGAAGCCGCTTGTGACGGAGTGCCGGTGCTTTACGTTGCGCGCCGCGATTGGCCGGAAGAGCCCTATCTGGTGCAATGGCTTTCGAAGCATGGCGTATGTCTGGAAGTGCAGCGCGATGCGTTGCACAGCGGCAATCTGGGCGATGCACTCAATCAACTTTGGGCGCTGCCCAGGCCGGCCGCGCCCGTGCCATCAGGCATAAACGAGGCAGCGGATTATCTCACCGCCTTGTTATGACCGCGTCTCAACCATAATCAGCCGTTAGCGGCTCCAGCTGACGCGCAACAGGTTTCGATCCGGGTTGTAGTGAAGCTCCAGTTCGCCCTGGTAGGCATGGTGCAACGCCTCACCGATGCCGCGCGCCAGATGAATGTCGGTGGTGGTCACCGAGGTGCCGTGTGCCGTCTTCTCGATGGCCATGATGCGCTGCAACGGGCGGGCTGCTTTTTCCCGGGTTTCCCGATGCTGTATTAGCTGCAGAATTTCCTGTTCGTGCGCCGCGAAAAACTCGCCAGCCAACGACACATATCCCGCCGGGAAACGATCGCGTATCCGGTGGCAGGCCGGGCAGCACGCCTGATGCGCATCTTTCGGCTTGGACAACCACTGCCAGTGGCCGGCGTGGAACACCGCGCCGCAGTCCGGGCAAACCGTCGGTTCGGGAAGTTTGCCCTTGGTTTTGTAGCTGTCCATTGCCGTTTCCAGTAACCGCTGGTCACGCCGGATGGGATGGAAGCCTGCAGGTTGTGATTGTTTGGTCATGGTCGCCTCCTTGAAATGAATGATGTCACTTTTTCAGTGTATGCCAAGCATATCAGCTATTCAGGTAGCGGAGGAATATGTTCCGCCTGCTATTTTAATTGTGCATGGAGGCAGGGGTTCGAGTGCTTTTCATGGCACGTCAAAGCATGCAGCGCTGGTGTTTCTGGTCTTTATCGCTTGGTGCAACAAGCCAGCCGGCAAAGGCTGCCCCGTTATTTAGCGCAAATGCTTGCGTCTTGTTTTCGGGCGCCCCGACGCCTGGCAGGCGCGGCGATAGGCCTGCAGGGTTTTCTGGGCGTGGCCCAGCACGCTGCCGCTGGGATAATTGCCGGTCGCGTTTGCCACGCCTGCGGGTAAGCCGGTGAGCAGCTCCAGGCCTTCGCTTGCATGCTCCGCCGTGTAAATATGGAATAGACCATTGGCGACGGCCTCGACCACCTTGCGCTCCAGCATCAGGTGGCGGCGGTTGCGGCGTGGAATCAGCACGCCCTGGCTGCCGTCCAGTCCGGCTTTTTCGCAGACGCGAAAGAACCCCTCGATTTTTTCGTTGACCCCGCCCACCGGCAGCACCTCGCCGTGCTGGTTGACCGCGCCGGTAACGGCGATACCCTGTTTGAGTGGCAAGCCGGACAGGGACGAGAGCAATGCGTAGAGTTCGGCGCAGGAGGCAGAGTCACCCTCCACGCCGTTATATTCCTGCTCGAACACAATGGATGCGTTAAGCGCGAGCGGTGCAATATCGGCAAAGAGCGCGGACAGGTAATTGTGCAGGATGAGCACGCCCTTGTCGTGGATCGGCCCGGACATTTCCACCTCGCGCTCGATGTTGAGCAGGCCGTCGTCACCGGCAAAGGTGCGTGCCGTGACACGCTCCGGGAAGCCGAAACAGTAATCCCCGAGGTCCACCTGGGTCAGGCCGTTGAGCTGGCCCACCTTTTCGCCATGCACGGTGATCAGCAAGTCGCCTTCGGCGATGGCTTCCTGCAGGCGCTGGTCGGGATAATCGTGGCGCAAGGTGCGCGCATGAAGCGCGGCCTCGACATCCTGCGCTTCGGCCAGACGGCCATTGCGGGCGCGGCACAGCGCCGCGCTCTCCATCACCAGCGCCTCGGTGCGGGCGAAGATCGCGCTCTGGCGCGACTGGTCGTCCACTTCGCGGTGCCCATCCTCCAGCAGGCGCGCCACGGCGGCGGCGGAAAAATGCGGCAGCCCCAGTTCCCGGCAGGTGTGGGCGACAAAGATAGCCGAAGCGCGGCGGGTCTCGGCGCTGGACGAAAAGCTTTCGGCGAAATCCACCTTGACCCGGAAGCGGCGCCCGAACTCCGGGTCTTCCTCCTGCAACTCGTAATACTGTTCGCGCGAACCGATCAGGATGATCTTGACTTCAACATCCACTGCCTCGGGCTCGAGCGAAACTGCCGCAATCGGCGCAAAAGCCGTGCCCGGTTCCTCGATCTGCAGCCTGCCGCTGCGCAGCAGGCGCCGCAGCTTCTCCCACACCAGATTATCGGCCAGCAGGTCGCGCAGGTGCAGCATGAGGAAACCGCCGTGCGCCTTGAGCAGGCTGCCGGCGCGGATGCGGGTAAAATCGGTCACCAGCACATCGTTCTCGGACTGATATTCGATGCTGCCGAACAGCGAGCGGAACAGCGGATTATCTTCGACGATCACCGGCGCGCCTTTCATGCCATCGTTGTCCACCACCAGGTTCACGCGGTAGAGGGACAACACTTTGTTCAATGCCTCCTGCCGGATTTCCTCATCGCTGTCGGAAGCCTTGAACAGCTCCAGATGGTCGAGCACGTCGTGCATGACCTGTTCCAGATAAGTGTTGAGTTTCGCGGAATCCTTGATCTGCTTCTTCAATCCGCTGCGGATTTCCTGGAATTCGTGGTCCAGCAGCGGCTTTACCACCTGGCGCCGCAACGCCGCCAGCGCCTCGTTCATCACCCGCTCCATCGGCCGGGTCTTCTCGAAATAACGGGTGATCTCGGCGCGCAGTTCCTGCTCGGCCTGCTCAACTTCGGCCCGGTGTTCTTTCGGCAAGGCAAGCACTTCATCTTCAGTCAGTGCGTGGCCTTTTTTGCCCACCAGCGTGAAAACCATGCGCCCGGCCTCGCGGTGGATAGTGAACTTGCGGGCTTCGGCAAATGCCTCGAGCTCGGCATAATTCCTGGCTTCTTCCGTCTTGTAGGTTTTTTCAATGCGCTCGCTTTCGGCCTTGAAATCCTGCCCCTCCAGGCACCGTGGAATTTCCGTCTGCAGGGATTTTGTCATTCGCGCCATGAGCTGGCGCAACAGGCGCCCCTGCCCGGCAGGCAGGCGCAGAGCCTGCGGCCTTTCCGGCGCATCGAAGTTGTGCAGGTAGCATAAATCGGGCGGCACCGCCCTGTTCGCGGCGGCTGTGACCATCGCCTGTCGCAGCAGCGACGAGCGGCCGCTGCCGACCTCGCCCAGCACGAACAGGTTGTAATCCGGCTGATCCATCCCGAGGCCAAAGCGGGCAGCCATTTCCGCGCGCTCCTGCCCAATCCAGGGCAGCGCATATTCCTGCAATTCGGAGGTGTCGGCGAACCCGAGTGTGTCGGGGGCGATGGTGAGGCGAAGATCGGCGGGTGTCAGTTTTGAGGTCGGCATAATATTTATCCTGAGAACTGCAATTCAAGCCACAGAGATCACAGAGGACACAGAGTGTAGCCCGGATGGAATGCAATGGAATCCGGGGTATTTATGGGTACGCACTTCCCGGATTTCATCCGGGCTACACTTTACATGCCGCGCTTCCTGCGCATGGAAACCTGCTCACCGGCCACGCCCCAGTTGTCCGTGGAAACCTCGTCGATGACGACCATGGTCGTCGCCGGGTTCTTGCCGAGGACATCCTTGAGCAGATTGGTTACGCCCTCGATGAGCCTGGCCTTCTGCTCGGAAGTAACTCCCTC
>JAGWMH010000156.1 GCA_028871775.1 Betaproteobacteria bacterium | reverse complement strand
AATCGATTGTCCGCCAGCGCATCCACCCTGATGGTATGGTGCCCTGCTGTTTGCACGGCCTGCCTCAATGCCTCATCCGAATATTCGGTCAGCTCCCAGGCAGGCATGCCGAGCGCCGCCGTATCCCACGGCGTGAGCTTAATCAGCGGAGCCATGTTCACCAAAGGTTGCTCGTCTTACGATATACAAGGGGCGTTTCTTGCTCTCGTCGAAAGTCTTGCCCAGATAAATACCCATGATTCCCAGAATGGCGATGATGATGCCGCCGATAAAATACAGCGAGACGATCAGGCTGCTCCAGCCTTCTATGGGAGAGCCATAAAACATCACGCGGGTGAAAATATACACACCATAACAAAACGCCAGGAAAGCCATCGTGAAACCGAAACGGATAGCCAGCCGCAACGGCTTGTCGGAATAGGCGATGATGGTCTCGGAGGCCAGCTTCCACAGCTTGGCCAAGGTATAGGTGGAGTTCCCCTCCAGGCGCTCGGCGTGTTCCACGTCTATGCTGGCAGTGGGGAACCCCATCCATTGCACCAGGCCGCCGAAGAATCGCAATTGCTCACGCATCCTGCGAAAATTTTCTACCACCTTGCGCGACATGATGCGGAAATTTCCGGTTTGCGCGTCGTATTCTATATCGGCCAGATAGCTGAACAGCTTGTAAAACAGCCAGGAGGTGCAGCGCTTCAACAGCGGGTCCTGGCGCTTGCCGCGCCGCGCCAGCACGATGTCATAGCCTTGCTGCGCCTTGGCGTACAGCCGTGGAATCTCTTCCGGCCGGTCCTGCAAATCGCAATCCATCACCACCACCCAGTCGCCGTTGCAATAATCCAGTCCGGCAGTGATGCCGTAGTGCTGGCCGAAGTTGCGGCTGAACTGTATCCCCCTGACGCGCTCATCCTGCGCGGAAAGCCGCTCGATGATTTCCCATGAGCGATCCCCGCCGCAGTCCTCAACCAGCACGATCTCGAAATCAGGCGTGATGGTTTCCAGAGCGAGCACCAGACGGCGATACAGCTCAGCAAGGCAGTTTTCGGCCTTGTACACCGGAACAACAATTGAAATGATCGGCGTTTTTTGGTTCATTCGAGGTTGTTTCATTATTATTTCCGGCTTTCCGGTTTTCTGGCGACCAGCAACAGCGAGCCGCCAAACGGGAATGATAAACCAAGGCTGATCAAACCTCGCTCAATTTGCATTATCGCCCCCAGCACGGCGCTGGTCAGCTTGCCGACTTTCAACCCCACCGCCTCCATCTGCTGGTCCATGTCCGTGCCGGATTTTTTCAGCCCGCGCGCGGCCAGCATCAGCGGCAGCAGCAGCGAGACAAACGAGGTCGCGTATTCAACCCGGAAGCCTGCGCGGGCCGCCTTTCCGGCCAGCTCCGCTCTGGTGTAACGGCGCTTGTGGTGGGCAAAATCGTCAACGCGGCTCCACAGCCAGCGATGCTGCGGAACGGTCAGGATGATGCCTCCGCCCGGCTTGCAGGCTTGATACATCTGCGCCAGTGCTGCGTTATCTTCCTCAATGTGTTCCAGCACGTCAAACGCTCCGATCAAGTCAAATTCTTCCTGAAAGGGGATGCGGCACGCATCCATCTGGAACAGGAAGGCACTGGGCACCCGCCTGGCAGTGAAGGTCAAGCCTTCGGTGAAAATGTCGCTGCCGCTCAGGCGCGCCTGGGGAAAGGCAGCGCGCAAACCGGATAATACGAAACCTGTGCCGCAACCCGTTTCCAGCACTTTGCCCGGACCCGAAAAATATTTATGCATCACGTCCATCAGGATACGGTTGCGCGCAACGAACCAGAAATGTTCTGGTTCGACCGCCACCATCAACTGAAAGAATTCCGGATTAAAACCGTCGTTCTGGTCGGCAAGTTCCGGGGCGAAAGCCAGAAAGCCATTCCGTTCGGCAGGCGTATGGCCACAGACCGGGCAGGTCCAATCGGGTGCATCAAAAAGCCCTGAGCAAACCAGACAGCGTTTCATGTCCGCCGCAAATATACCGCCATGTCGCTGCCTTTATCCAGCGCCGCCGCGAGCGGATTCAGCAACTCGCCTGCCAGCTTCGCTGCGCTGTAAACCGGCGCTGAGCAATCGTCCTTCTCGCAGAAGCGCACACCTCGCGTCCGGATATCGGCCACCGAAAATCCGGCGCGCTGTGCGAGCACGTTTGTGGAATGCGGCGTGTAGAAACTGATGTGGCCGCCGTGTTTGGCAATATGCAGATATTCCCATCGCGCGCCCATCGCCGCCACGCTCCAGCTTGCCGCATTGCCGGTGCCGACCAGCAGGATGCCGCCGGGACGCAGGATGCGCCGGCATTCCCGCAGCAAATCGAGAGGCTCCCTGAGATGCTCGATCACTTCGAACAGGGTGATCGCGTCGAATTGCCGATCTGCAAAACCTGCATCCTGCAACAGCCCGTGGCGCACCTTCAGCCCGGCCGCATGTGCAGTCTGCGCCGCCTGAGCCGCCGGTTCCACTCCTTCCGCACGAAACCCCAGCCTGGCCGCCGCCCCCAGAAAAGCACCGCTGGAGCAACCCACATCCAGCAGTCGAATATCGGCAGGAGACTGCTTGAGCAGCGCGGTAATCCGTTCGAGAAATTTCCTGCTGCGCCGTAAGCGGCGCTCTGCCGAACGCTCATCCGGCAAGGTGCCTTGCGGGTCGTCAAACTCCTCCATCGACTTCCGGTACCACTCTTCCGTGCACTGGCTGAACAACTGCCCGCACTCGGTGCAGCGCAGCAATGCACCCTCCGGAAGAACGTATTGCGTGGCTTCCAGCCCGCCGCTGCAACCCACCGGGCAGGCCGTTATATAAGGCCGCACTTGTTCATTCATTTCGCTTCACCGCTCAGACACTGTCGATAAATTGTCTCATATTCCCGTGCCGCCTCGCGCCAGCTGCGCACGAATGGCGGCGGCGCAGAGGAACGCCTGAGCTGGGCGTCCACCGCTTCCGCCCAAACAGCCGTGCCGGCGTCCAGCGGCAGCACCGCTCCTGATCCGGCAGCCACGTGCGCCGCCGCCCCGCACACATTCGACACCACCACCGGAACCTGCGCCGCCATTGCCTCGCTGATCACCATGCCGTAAGGCTCGACTTTTGCCGGATGCAGCAACACGTCAAAATCTGCAAAGTGCGATTTATCGCTCCAGCCCAACAGCCGATAGCCTCCCTGCCAGCCGGCAAAGAGATGCCGCACCTGCTCCGGCTCCGGGCCAGCCACCCACAGTTCAAGGCCCGGCCGCGTGCGGCGCAATTGCGCGGCAATCTCCACCGCCAGCGGCAAACCCTTGCGCTGCCATTCCTTGCCCACGAAACCGATGACGCCGCCATCCGCGGCAACTGCACGCCATGCGCGTGGCATGGTTGCTGCCACGCCGGGCACGACAGGCTGCGTCAACTTCACACTTTGCGCCGGATAATAATGGGCAAGCTGCTGCTGTATGGCCGCCGAGTTCGGCACGATGGCGATTGCGGCGGATAGCTCGCGCCGCTCCAGATACAACTGCATCCAGACCCGCAGCGAAAGCAAGCGCCAGAATGGTTTTTCAAACACGGTGGCGAAGGGCGGGCCATGGAAGGTGGTGACGTGATGCACGCCCAGCCGCTCATGGCTGTGGACCAGCCAGCCGGGATGCGGATGCTCCTGAAGCCAATCCGCCACGCGTGCGCCGAAACGCAGCAGCGACAGCCAGCGCGGGCGCGGCGCGATTTCGCCCAGCTCATGTACCGTGATGCCCTCCGGTTTCGCCGCATGACAGCGCTCACACAGCACCTCGACCTGGTGGCCGATCTGTTGCAGTTCGCGCGTCACTTCCCAGACATAGCGCTCCATGCCGCCCACCGGGCCATAGCGGCGCACGACGTGCAGAATTTTCATAGGTATTGATTCACCCCAAGCACCGCACGGGTATGCGTCGCTTGCAGCGCCGCTTCCAGCCGCCGCTGGTTCTCTTCGAGCCTGCTGCGGTCATTCTCCCGGTGCCAGAGATGGAACAGCGGCACGGAAAAGCGCGCGCTCTTGTGATGGATCCCGGCGCGGATCAGGCGAATCACCAGATCGGAATCTTCCAGCCCCCAACCGGTATAGGATTCATCCAGCCCATTCACCTTGAGCAAGTCGGAGCGGAACGCAGAGAGGTTGCAGGTCTTGGCACCCTGCCAGCGGCGCGGCGTGAGCTTGCGCAGCGGCCCGAAATTTGGCAGCCGGATCAGCGGCAACACGCGCCTGATCTGGCTGCGCGTGCAGGCACGCAACCAATCTCCTGTGCTCCAGAGATGGATCGGCAGTTTCTCGAGCAGCACCTGTCCGGTGAAATCGCGCGTCAGCATCAAGCGGTTGCCAGCAAGAAACCAGCCTGGTTCGGACAGGGCGCGATGGCAGGCAACGAAATCTGCCGGCGGAACGCAATCTCCGTCGGTGAATACAATGTAGTCCGCAGCAGTAGCCGCAAGCGCGCGATTGCGTATCGCGGCAGCGCGGAATCCCTTGTCTTCCTGCCACACATGACGGATAGGGAAAAGCGCGCGCGCCTGGAATTGCCGCACCGCTTCGGCAGTCTGTTCCGTTGAGCCGTCGTCCGCCACCAGCAGCTCGAAGTCGCGGTCGGTCTGGACGAGGTAGCCTTCCAGCACCGCGGCCAGTGCATCGGGCCGGTTGTAGGTGGTGACGATGACGGCAATGCGCATTATTTTTTCTGGTTCAGCAGCATCAGCTTGAGGTAACGGTAATAGGTGCCTTCCGCATTGGAAACCGCGAGCATGAAGCCTTCACGCCCATCGATGAAT
>JAGWMH010000155.1 GCA_028871775.1 Betaproteobacteria bacterium | reverse complement strand
TCAGATGCCGATGCCTGCTTCTCGGTAAACCGGAAATTAAGATGGAAGCGCGCCTGTATCGCCACAAGACACAGGCGCGCCATTCTTGCATCCCCATCATTCTGCTGGCTACGCTCGGTGGCTTTTACCCTGAGTCTATTCGACTTACAAATTCAGGTTGTGAAGCATGGGGGTATTTTGATAGAATCGCGCCCTCAAATTTTTGTTGAAGGATAGTTTGTTCATGACAACTGTACGTGTTAAGGAAAACGAGCCGTTTGAAGTGGCCATGCGCCGTTTCAAGCGTTCGGTGGAAAAGACCGGTTTGCTGACTGAATTGCGCGCCCGCGAATTCTATGAGAAGCCCACCGCTGAGCGCAAACGCAAGCTGGCTGCGGCCGTTAAGCGCCATTACAAGCGTCTGCGCAGCCAGGTTCTGCCTCCCAAGCTGTACTGAGCACCGGTGGTCCGCGTCAACTCGCTGTGTAGCCTGCGACTTATTCAGTGAGCATGAGGCGTCTATGAGCCTGAAGCAGCAAATCACCGAGGACATGAAGACGGCCATGCGCGCCAAGGAAACGGCGCGCCTCGGCGCGATTCGCCTGTTGCTGGCCGCCATCAAACAGCGCGAGGTGGACGAGCGCATCGAACTTTCCGATACCGACGTAATTACGGTCATAGATAAAATGATCAAGCAGCGGCGCGATTCCATAGCCCAGTTTGAGACAGCTGGCCGGCAGGAGTTGGCAGACATCGAGAAGTTTGAAATCGCAGTGTTGCAGACTTATATGCCACAGCCGATGAGCGAGGCGGAAGTCGCGGCTGCCGTGGTTGAAGCCATTGCCAGCAGCGGCGCCAAGTCACCACAGGAAATGGGCAAGGTGATTGCGTTGCTCAAGCCCAAGCTGGCTGGACGCGCGGATATGGGCAAGGTCTCGGCGCTGGTGAAAGCGCGCTTGTCATAGTCGTAGGTTGGGTTAGCTTTGCATAGCCATTCGACCAAGCCGCTAAAGCGGCATTCGCTGGTTAGCGTAGCGTAACTCAGCATCATGTCAGCGGGAGCGGAGCCAGGGTGATTCCAAAAAGCTTCATTCAGGATTTGCTCAACCGCCTCGACATCGTGGACGTGATCGAGCGTTACGTCCCGCTTAAAAAAGCAGGTGCCAACTACGTTGCCTGCTGCCCCTTCCACAACGAAAAATCCCCCTCTTTTACGGTCAGCCAGAGCAAGCAGTTTTATCACTGTTTTGGCTGCGGCGCGCATGGCACGGCCATAGGCTTTGTCATGGAACACGGCGGTCTGGGCTTCGTTGATGCTGTAGAGGAACTGGCGCGCGGCATCGGAGTGACGGTGCCGCGCGAAACGCCTGCGCCGGGACAGGCACAGCACAAGGTTGCGCCCGACCTGTACGAAGTGATGCAGACCGCGACGCGCTATTACCATGACCAGCTCAAGCAATCGCCGCGTGCCATCGAGTATCTCAAGCGGCGTGGCTTGAGCGGCGAGATCGCGGCGCGTTTCGGCATCGGCTATGCGCCGGAGGGCTGGCAGAATCTGGAGACGGTATTTCCCAATTACCAGGATGCAGCTCTGCTGGAGACTGGCCTGGTGATCGAGAATGATGAAGGGAAACGCTATGACCGCTTTCGCGACCGCATCATGTTCCCCATCGTCAATGTGCGCGGGCAGGTCATTGGTTTTGGCGGGCGTGTGCTGGACAAGGGTGAGCCGAAATATCTCAACTCGCCCGAGACACCCTTGTTCGAGAAGGGGCGCGAGTTGTACGGACTGTACCAGGCGCAGAAGGCGATACGTGCAGAGAAAATGGCGCTGGTGGTGGAAGGTTACATGGACGTGGTGGCGCTGGCGCAACTCGGCGTCGAGTATGCCGTCGCCACGCTGGGTACGGCGACCACGCCCTATCATGTGCAGAAGTTGCTGCGCCTGACCGACAAGGTGGTGTTCTGTTTCGACGGCGATGCCGCCGGCCAGCGTGCTGCATGGCGTGCGCTGGAGAATGCGCTGCCGCATCTGCAGGACGGCAAACAGTTGCGCTTTTTATTCCTGCCCACGGAGCATGATCCCGACAGTTACATTCGCGAACATGGCAAGGAGGCTTTCGAGTACCTGCTGGGCGGGGAGGCGCTACCGCTGTCAGGCTATTTGTTGCGCGAATTGTCCGCGCAAGTCGATCTGCGCACCCAGGAGGGGCGCAGTGCCTTGCTGGAACGTGCCAAGCCCTTGTTGACAGCCATTTCCGCACCCTCTACCGCGCTGTTGTTGCGCAAGGAGGTGGCGGCGCTGGCGGGCATTACCCAGGCCGAACTGGAGGGCCTGTACGCGATCAAGCCGGTCGGCGCGCCTGCGCACCGTGTGCCGCAAAAGTCGCCGCGCAGGGGTTTTCCCGGCTTGCGCGCTTTGCTGCGCTGCCTGCTGGCCAGACCGGAACTGGCGCGCGAACTGCCAGTCGAAGTGGGCGAAGAAGGAAGCGACGCGACAACTGTGGCGGCGCTGGCCGAATATCTGCGCGAGCAGAATTTTGCCGCCAGCACTGCCGCCATCATCCAGCAATTCCAGGGCACGCCGCACGAAGCGGCGCTGGCTTCAGCCGAGGCAGACATTATGCAGTGGGGCGCGGATTTTGATGTTGTGGCGGAATTCCACGGCATTTTGGCCAAACTGCGCGAAGAGCAGCGCAAACAGCAACTGCAGGATTTGCACATCAAGGCTGGTGGCTCTGTACAGGGGCTGAACGAGCAGGAACGTGAACGCTACCGGCAATTGCAGCAACGCAGCTAACCCCGGTAAGCAACTTGGGGAAAGATTTTGAAAAATCGGGTATAATTCGCGGCTTTTTCAGCGGCATACACTTCCGCATTAATTTTTATTCTGGGAATCCACCGATATGGCGACTCAGCAAGGCAAGAAAAAAACCATCAGCGCCAAGCAGGCAGCGGCTAACGCTAAACATGCTGCGAGCGCCAAACAGGCCACTAACCCCGTAGAACAACTACAGGATGTTGAGGCGCGGCGCACGCGCCTGAAGTCGCTGATTGTTCTGGGCAAGGAACGCGGCTACCTGACTTTCGGCGAAATCAACGATCACCTGCCCGAGATGCTGGAAGTCGAGCAGATCGAAGGCGTGGTCAGCATGATCAACGATATGGGTATCACCGTGTGTGATGAGGCGCCCGATACCGAAAACATCATCATGTCGGAAGCCCCCGTTGTGGCGGCTGATGAAGACGCAGTGGAGGCTGCCGAGGCTGCGCTTTCCACGGTGGACTCGGAGTTTGGCCGCACCACCGACCCGGTGCGCATGTATATGCGCGAGATGGGCACGGTTGGCTTGCTCACGCGCGAAGATGAAATCGTGATCGCCAAGCGCATCGAGGAAGGCCTCAAGCACATGATACAGGCGATTTCCGCCTGTCCTGCCACCATCGCCGAACTCCTTGCGCTGGCCGGCAAGGTTGAGCGCGACGAATTACGCGCAGACGAAGTTATCGACGGCTTCATTGACGCTGAAATTGATGTCCTGGCGGGGGTAGAGCCCGGCGGAGAGCATGTGCATGGCGAAGAGGATGAGGGCGAAGATGATAATGGCGAAGCCATAGCCGCAGCCAACCTTGCTCAACTCAAGGAGGATGCGCTGACGCGCTTTGCCATCATAGCCGATCTGTTCAACAAGATTGGCAAAGCCTATGAGAAACATGGTTATCGCAGCAAGCAATACAACAAGTTGCAGGAGCAGATTTCAAATGAACTGATGCAATTCCGTTTCTCCGCCAAGCAGGTGGACGCCCTGTGCGAAACCATGCGCAACCTGGTTGAAGAAGTGCGCAGCTACGAACGCAATATTCAGGAACTGTGCATCACCAAGGCGCGCATGCCACGCCCCTATTTCATTAAGACCTTCCCGGAAAATGAGGAACACCTCGATTGGGTGGCGCGCGAAATAGCCGCAAAAAAACCTTACAGTGAAACGCTGGTGCGATTCCAGGCCGCCATCGTTGACCAGCAGAAGAAATTGCTTGACCTGCAGCGGCGCGTAGGAATCCCGATCAAGGATCTGAAGGAAATCAACAAGCAGATGACCAACGGCGAAGCCAAGGCACGCCGCGCCAAGCGCGACATGATCGAGGCCAACTTGCGGCTGGTGATCTCGATCGCCAAGAAATACACCAACCGGGGTTTGCAATTCCTCGACCTGATTCAGGAAGGAAATATCGGCCTGATGAAGGCGGTAGACAAATTCGAATATCGCCGCGGTTACAAATTTTCGACTTATGCCACGTGGTGGATACGCCAGGCAATTACGCGGTCCATCGCGGATCAGGCACGCACCATCCGTATTCCGGTACACATGATCGAGACCATCAACAAGATGAACCGCATCTCCCGCCAGGTCCTGCAAGAAACCGGGGTGGAGGCTGATGCCGCGATGCTGGCGATCAAAATGGAAATGCCGGAAGACAAAATCCGCAAGATACTGAAGATTGCCAAAGAGCCGATATCCATGGAAACCCCGGTGGGCGACGATGACGATTCGCATCTTGGCGACTTCATCGAGGATTCCAATATCCTGGCACCCATTGAGGCAGCGGTGTATGACAGTTTGCACAATGTTACCAAGGATATTCTCGACAGCCTGACGCCGCGCGAAGCCAAAGTGCTGCGCATGCGTTTCGGCATCGAAATGAATACCGATCACACGCTGGAAGAGGTCGGCAAGCAGTTCGATGTCACGCGCGAACGTATCAGGCAGATCGAGGCAAAAGCATTGCGTAAGCTGCGTCACCCGTCGCGTTCGGAAAAGCTGAAGAGCTTTTTGGACGGTGAAAGCTGACTCGGCCACCTTCATGGGTCGT
>JAGWMH010000154.1 GCA_028871775.1 Betaproteobacteria bacterium | reverse complement strand
TATTTCGGCCTAGATAAGTTGACCTGGCCTATAAGATAAGTTATGCGAATTCGACCTTGGAAATACACCTTATGCGTATATAATCCGCGCCTCATTCATTCCATGAACCCAACATGAGTGTTTTGGCCTGGATCATTGCCGCCAGCATCTGTGGCGGTGCGTTGAGCGTGGCGTGTGCCGCAGTGTTCGCGCTCAGCGCCCATGCACAGCGCTACCTCGGCGCAATGGTGAGCTATGCCATCGGTGCGATGCTCGGCGCGGTGTTCCTCGACATCCTGCCCGAGGCGATCAAGCTCACCCGCAATGTGGCCGCACTGAGCGGCATGGTGCTGTTCGGCATCCTGCTGTTTTTTGTCCTGGAGAAGCTGGTGCTGTGGCGGCACTGCCACCATGAGCATTGCGAGGCGCATGAGCTGCTGGCCAGCGAACAGGATCACGACCATGGGCGCAGCGGCATGATGATCATGGTGGGCGATACCTTCCACAACTTCGTGGACGGCGTCATCATCGCGGCGGCCTTTCTCACCAACGTGCAGCTCGGCATCGTCACCGCGCTGGCCATCATCGCGCACGAGATTCCGCAGGAAGTCGGCGATTTCGCCATCCTGTTGCATTCCGGTTACAGCAAGGCCAAGGCTTTTCAGTTGAACCTGGTATCCAGTTTCGCTTCTATAGCGGGTGGTGTGCTGGGCTATTTCACCCTGCAGACCATGCAGTCGTGGATCCCGTCATTGCTGGCGCTGGCGGCGGCGAGCATGATTTATGTCGCCGTGGCCGACCTGATACCCGGCCTGCACAAGCGCGCACAGCTGCGTGACACGCTGGAGCAGGTTGGGCTGATAGTGCTGGGTGTGGCGACGGTGGGGCTGATGGGTGTGCTGATAGCGGAATGATGATCGAGGGAATATTAAGGATTGGAAATAAAAGCATGAGCAAGAAGCAAACCGTGCCGCGCGTCGGCTTTGTCTCGCTGGGCTGCCCCAAGGCGACGGTGGATTCCGAACACATCCTCACGCACCTGCGTGCCGAGGGTTATCTGATTTCCGGCAATTATCGGGATTCCGATCTGGTGGTGGTCAACACCTGCGGCTTTATTGACAGCGCGGTGAAAGAGTCGCTGGAAGCCATCGGCGAGGCACTGGCGGAAAACGGCAAGGTGATCGTCACCGGCTGCCTGGGGGCGAAGGGCGACGTGGTGCGGCAGACGCATCCCAAGGTGCTCGCCGTCACCGGCCCGCACGCCACCGACGAAGTGATGGAGGCGATACATGCACACTTGCCCAAGCCGCACGATCCTTACAGCGACCTCGTGCCGCCGCAGGGCATCCGCCTCACGCCGAAACATTACGCCTACGTGAAAATTTCCGAAGGCTGCAACCATCGCTGCACTTTCTGCATCATCCCCAGCCTGCGCGGCGATCTGGTCAGCCGTCCGGTGGGCGATGTGATGCAGGAAGCCGAGAGCCTGGTGAATGCGGGCGTGAAGGAATTGCTGGTGATCTCGCAGGACACCAGCGCCTACGGCGTGGACGTGAAGTACCGCACCGGCTTCTGGGGCGGCAGGCCGCTCAGGACGCGCATGACCGAGCTGGCGCAGGCGATGGGCGAGCTCGGTGCGTGGGTGCGTCTGCACTACGTCTACCCGTATCCGCACGTGGACGAAGTGATCCCGCTGATGGCGGAAGGGAAAATCCTGCCCTACCTCGACGTGCCGTTCCAGCATGCCAGCGCGCGTATCCTCAATCTGATGAAGCGCCCGGCCAGCAGCGAGAACATGCTGGCGCGCATCAAGCAATGGCGCAGCATCTGTCCGGACATCACCTTGCGCAGCACTTTCATCGTCGGCTTTCCCGGCGAGACCGAGGAAGAATTTGAAGAACTGCTCGACTTTCTCGAAGAGGCGCAGCTGGACCGCGTCGGCGCCTTTGCCTATTCCCCGGTGGAGGGCGCGGCAGCGAACGCATTGCCGGATCATATTCCACCAGAGGTGCAGGAACAGCGCCTGTTTCACTTGATGCAGGTGCAGGAAGAAATCAGTGCCGCACGGCTCACACGCAAAATCGGCAAGACCATCCGCGTGCTGGTGGACGAAGTGAACAGGGAAGGCGCGGTTGCGCGCAGCTCCGCCGATGCGCCGGAGATTGACGGGGTGGTGTATATCGAGAACGACCGCTCGCTGAAAGTGGGCGACTTCGCGGATGTGCGCGTGACGGATTCTGATTCGTATGATTTGTGGGCGGAGAAGGTGTAACGCACATTTGTACCGGTCTTGTCATGAGTGACAATCCCTGTTTATCCTGCGGCGCGTGCTGCGCGCATCTCCGCGTTTCATTCTACTGGACCGAGGCTGATGATGCGCCGGGCGGACAAGTGCCGGCGCGGCTCACCGAGCGGGTGCATGCGCATCTGCGCTGCATGAAAGGCACCAATGAAAAACCGCCGCGCTGCATTGCCTTGCAGGGCGAGATCGGCAGGCAGGTGGCCTGTGCCATCTATGAGTTGCGTCCTTCACCCTGCCGCGAATTCAATGTGCTTGAGCAAGACGGCACGCCCAATGAGCGCTGCCGCAGGCTGCGCGCTCAAGCCGGATTGACCACGCAAAGAATCAGTTAGCCACAGAGATCACAGAGTACACAGAGAGGGTGGCAGTTTTCCTGTTTCCTCCACTCACCCGGATGGTGAACTGGCTCACTGTATCAACCTCATGTTTTTTCTCTGTGACCTCTGTGATCTCTGTGGCTTGAATTGTAGTTTCCAGATTGATTTTGCTGTACGCAAACGCATCACCCTACCCAAAGAACTTCACCGCCTCTGTTTCTTCCCGCGTTCGCCTGAACGGCGGCAAACTCTGCCAGATGCGCTTGCCGTAGTGTTTGCCGATCAGGCGCGGATCGCAGATCATCAGCACGCCGCGGTCGGTCTCGTCGCGGATCAAACGCCCCGCCCCCTGTTTGAGGTTGATCACCGCGCGCGGCAGCTGGTATTCCATGAAGGCGTTGCGTCCCTGTTTGTTGAGTTGCGCGATGCGCGCCGCCAGCACCGGGTCGTCCGGCGGGGCGAACGGCAGTTTGTCTATCACCACCAGCGACAGCGCCTCGCCGCGCACATCCACCCCTTCCCAGAATGACTGGCTGCCGAGCAGCACCGCATTGCCGTGTGCGCGGAAGCGCGTCAGCAGCTCGTTGCGCGAGCCTTCGCCCTGCAGCATCAGCGGGTAGGTCAGGTTCCTGCGGTCGAATTCGGCGGTCAGGATTTCATGCGCGCGCTGCATGGCGCGCAGGCTGGTGAACAGCAGAAACGCGCGCCCCTTGCTGGCCTCGATCAAGGGCAGTGCGGCCTGCACCACCGCCTCGGTATAGCCGGGGCTGTTCGGCTCCGGCATCTCCTGAGGCACATACAGCAGCGCCTGCTCCGGGTAGTTGAACGGGCTATCCCAGCAGGCGGTGCGCGCCTCCAGCAAGCCCATCTCGGTCTGGTAATGTCCGAAATCCTGCTTCACCGCCAGCGTCGCGGAAGTGAAAATCCACGCGCGCGGATGGCCGCCGATCTGCTTGGCGAAAATTTCCGCGATGGACAGCGGTGTGGTGTTGAGTTGCACGGAATGGTGGAATACTTCCAGCCAGCGCACCTGATCCGGTTCTTCGCCCGTCTGCCATTTGTTGAGTTGTTGCAACAGAGCTTGTGTACGTTGTCGACAGCTTTCCAGCCCTTCGCTGCGCTCAGCCTGTTTTTCCAGCATGCCGTTCAGCTGCGAGAGTTTCTCGACCAGTGTTTTCAGTGCGCTTGGCCAGTCCTTGATATCATCCGTGGCGGCAGCGGGCAGCCGGCCTTCCTTCTTGAACACCAGCCGCAGGTCGCGCGCAGCCTTGTCCAGCGCATCGGTGGCGGTGGGCAGCGCGGCAAAATCCTTGGCCGAGGTTGCCGCTTCCAGGCGTGTATCACGCGCCAGATCCAGCAATTGTGAAGTGGAAATGCTCTCCCCGAAAAACAGGCTGGCGGTTTCCGGCAACTGGTGCGCCTCGTCGAAAATCACCGTGTTGCAGGCAGGCAGCAGTTCGGCCACACCCTCGTCGCGCAGCATCACATCGGCAAAGAACAAATGATGGTTCACTACCACGATGTCGGCTTCCATCGCCTCCCTGCGCGCCTTGAGCACGAAGCAATCCTTGTACTGCGGGCACTCCTGCCCCAGGCAACTCTCGCGCGTGGAAGTCACCTGCATCCACACCGGCGAGTTCTCAGGCACATCGGCCAGCCCGCTCCTGTCGCCGGACTGCGTTATCTTCGCATACTTCGCGATCTTCGCCAGATGGCGCACATCTTCGCGCGTGGCAAAGCGCCCGTCGGACTGCGTGCGCTCCAGATGATAGTGGCACACATAGTTCGCGCGCCCCTTGAGCAGCGCGATTGAAACCGGCGCCTTGAGCGCATCGCGCACGGTGGGCAAGTCTTTCTGAAAGAGCTGATCCTGCAGATTTTTCGTGCCGGTGGAAACGATCACCTTGCCGCCCGCGAGCAACGCTGGCACCAGATAGGCGAAAGTCTTGCCGGTGCCGGTTCCCGCCTCGGCCACCAGAATCGCGTTGTCGCGGATCGCTTCCGCCACCGCCAAGGCCATCGCGCGCTGCTGCGCGCGCGGGCGGAACGACGCGACTTCGGCGGCAAGCGGGCTTAGATCAGAGAAAAAACGTTCGACTTCGGCGGACACGATTGGGTAGAGGGAATTTACAGCCGTTATGGTATCCGAAAGTGGCTAGCTCTGCGATTTTTCGGAGGACTGTCCACGGCCTGTTTTACCGTGAAATGACGCGATGGTTTGCTATTCAAGATTATGGCGAATTTTTAGATTCAATTATGATTTCTTGAGTGTAGAA
>JAGWMH010000153.1 GCA_028871775.1 Betaproteobacteria bacterium | reverse complement strand
GCCCCCGGCGGTGTTGATGTGTTTCCGGCCATTCATGGTTCGATACCTCACCACGAACGGCCTTAGCTGCGAAGTCGCCCCCGCGCCAATCATCGGGCTACCCCCGGCAACTCAAGCATCCGCGCCGCTTAAACCCACACCCGCCGTTCGTCCCTTTTTAGCAATCCGACAAGCGTGCTTGACCGGCTGTCTTTCCCTGCATAGGATGCTCGCACGCTTTCGCACGCGATGTTCTGCGGAAGTTTATCAACTATCTGAAAAGGCAAACCTGCCGAAAGGCAGGGACGCAAAGTTACCGGTCTAAGGAATCCGCAAGGGTTCTATGACAGCGGAATGCCAGATGAATCGCGCCACTTTCTGCGCGGTTTCCAGAGCATCTCCTCGTTATCTTTGCCGTCCCGTTGGCAGTGCGCCGCGTAATTACGGGAGGCGACATGCAAATATCGGCAAAACGCAACGAAATGGCGCTGCTGTCCATCATTTCATTGATAAGCCTGATCGCAAATCTGCCGAAAGGCTCCCTGAGCAGCTTTGTTGACCAGCGCATGCTGCTGGCCACCCTGGGCGCCGCCGTCGTCATCGCGCTGTTCCACTATCTCCAGTTGCTGCTGTCAACGGTGATGCTCGTTTCTTCCGTCGGCGCCAGCCTGCCGCCGGGGCTGGCTTCCGCCATAGGCATCTGCCCGCCCGCATTGACCGCCGCGCTGGCGCTCATTGTTTGTGCTGCATTGCTGAACCGTGCCTTCAAACTGATGCCGACAGGCATCGCTCCCGAAAACAACACCCGGATAGATACCGAAGAATCCCGCCTGTCCCTGCTGGCCGCGATAGCCAAGGGAGACCAGGCTGCCTTGCTCCGGTTGCTGGCGGCAAAGGTGGAAATCAATTTCGTCCGGGATGGCACGGCACCGATACTCCTCGCCGCAGAGAAGGGTTATTCCGACATCACGCAGATACTGATCGGGCACGGTGTCAATTTCCGCATTCGAAACGAGGCGGGGCTGATGCCGATCGAAATTGCCCTGTCAAAAAGATTTATCCGCACAGCGGAGCTCCTCTATCTTGCGGAAAAGGAATGTCCGGAGAATCCGGGGCAGATTGCCGCCGTGCCATAACCCCTGCTTGTTTCCTACTGCCCTGCCACCATCATGCTCTCAACCAGAATCGAGCCGCACTGTCTTGATCCCTGCACCAGCACGTCGTTGCCCACCGCCGCGATGTGGCGGTATATGTCCTTGAGATTGCCGGCGATGGTGATTTCTTCCACCGGGTACTGAATCTCACCGTGCTCCACCCAGAAGCCCGCAGCACCGCGCGAATAGTCGCCGGTGACATGGTTGACGCCCTGGCCGAGCAGTTCGGTGACCAGCAGGCCGCGCCCCATTTTTTCCAGCAGGCCGTCGAAGTCCAGCTTGCCCGGCTGCACAATGAGGTTATGGTTGCCGCCCGCATTGCCGGTGGTTTTCATGCCGAGTTTGCGCGCGGAGTAGCTGCCGAGGAAATAGCCCTGCAGCACGCCCTGCTCGACGATGGCGCGGCGCTGCGTCTTCACGCCTTCATCGTCGAACGCGCTGCTGGCCAGGCCGCGCGGAATGTCCGGTATGTCGTCGATGCGGATGTTCTTCGAGAACACCTGCTTGCCGAGCTGGTCGAGCAGGAATGACGACTTGCGGTACAGGCTGCTGCCGCTCACCGCGCCGACGAAATGCCCGAGCAGGCTCGATGCAACCGGCGCCTCGAACAGCACCGGCACCTGCATGGTGCCAAGCTTGCGCGCCATGAGCCGCCGCACCGCGCGTTCCGCCGCGATGCGCCCGACCTCTTCCACCTTCAGCATGTCGCTCGCCTCGCGCGCCTCGGTGTACCAGTAATCGCGCTGCATGGCGCCGCCTGTTCCGGCAATCACGGAACAGCTGACGCTGTGGCGCGAAGTGGGAAAGCCGCCGATGAACCCCAGGCTGTTGGCATATACGAACTGCGCCTCATGCACGCTGACCGTGGCGCCTTCCGAATTCCTGATGCGCTTGTCGCGCGCGAATGCGGCCTGCTCGCACTCCCTGGCCAGCCCGATGGCCTGCTCCACATCCAGCAGCCAGGGATGGTACAGGTCGAGATCGGGAAATTCGGTGGCTAGCAATTTCCGCTCCGGCAGCCCGGCGCAGTCGTCCCTTGCGGTGTAGCGCGCGATGCTCAGGGCGGCATCCACCGTATCGCGCAGCGCCTTGGGCGAGAAATCGGAAGTGTTGGCATTGCCGCGCCGCTGGCCGAGGTACACGCTGACGCCGATGCCCTTGTCGCGGTTGTATTCGATGGTTTCGACTTCGCCCTGGCGCACCGTGACGGATTGCCCGAAACCGTCCGACACTTCCGCCGCACAGGCGGTAGCGCCCTGCTGTTCGGCATAGCGGAGCATGTCGCGCGCAAGCTGGCGCAGGGTGTCGGCGGAATGGGAAAACCTGCCTTGGGTAAGGTTAAGCGGTTGCGGCACGGGCGAAGAAGTGGGGTTCATATTCTGTAAATTCAGCAAAACGGATTGTTGGAAGGCGCTATCATAACAACATCCATTTATTATTTCGTTACCATGCATTCCCATCGCGGACACCACGGCGAGCACGAGGAAGAACTCACGCCGCCACCAAGCAAAACAAAAGTCAAACAGCAGATGCACGATCTGCAGGACCTCGGCGAGCAGCTGGTGGAACTCGGCGACGACCGGCTGAAACAGCTGGATTTGCCGGAGCGCCTGTACGACGCCATCCGCGAGGTGAAGCGCATCCACAAATTCGGCGCGCAACGGCGGCAGATGCAGTTCATCGGCAAATTGATGCGCGAGGTGGAGACCGCGCCCATTATCGCCAAGCTGGAAGTCTGGGGCGGCACCTCGCGCCAGCACATCGCGTACCTGCATCAAATGGAACGCTGGCGCGACCGCCTGCTGGAAAGCGACGCGGCGCTCACCGAACTGCTCGCCGCACATCCCGATATTGACGCACAGCGGCTGCGCGCGCTGATCCGCAACGCGCACAAGGAAAAGGAACTCAACAAGCCGCCCAGGAGTTACCGCGAGTTGTTTCAGGCGCTGCGCGAAATGCTGCCGGAGCAGGTTTCCACACATGCTGACGCACATGAATAACGTCCTGCCCCACATCACCGTGGAAACCGGCAACTCTCCGCGGCACAGCATCATCTGGCTGCATGGCCTCGGCGCGGACGGCGAGGACTTTGTGCCCATCGCGGAAGAGATGAACCTGCCGCTGGCGGTGCGTTATATTTTCCCGCACGCGCCGATGCAGCCGGTCACCATCAACGACGGCTTCGTGATGCGCGCGTGGTATGACATCGCTTCCGCAAGCATTGACGCGGAGCAGGATGAAATGGGCATCCGCGCTTCGCAGGCATATCTCGAAAAGCTGATTGCGCAGGAGAAACAGCGCGGCATCCCGGCCGAAAATATTTACCTCGCCGGGTTCTCGCAAGGCGGTGCCATCGCGTTGCAAACCGGCCTGCACCATGCGGAAAGGCTGGGCGGCATCCTCGCGCTTTCCACCTATCTGCCACTGGCGGAAACATTTGCGCATGGGGCAAGTGTATGTGCAAAAGATACACCCATCTTCATGGCGCATGGGCGCAGCGACCCGGTCATTCCCTATGCTCTTGGAAAAATCTCGGCGGAAAAATTAAGTGAGCTGGGTTATCCGCTGGAGTGGCATGAATACGCCATGGCGCATTCGGTGTGCATGGAAGAGGTGCGGGACATCGAGGTCTGGCTCACGCGCCGCTTGAGCACTAATTAAAGCCATCTCAAAAATGTCGCGAGCGCAGGCAGGTTGAGCGAGTCCGGAACGCAGGGACCGGAGTGTACGCGGTAGTACATGAGGATTCCGAGTACCGCGCGAGCTCAAGATGCCAAGCGCAGTAATTTTTGAGATGGCTTTTAATAGGCCGCGTCCGAACTGGTGTCCTCTTCAATCTTGCGGTAGCGCGCCAGATCATAGTCTTCGCCCTTCTCCAGCAGTTCCAGTGGCATCAGCAGATAGTTCTTGTCGGCCAGCCGCACGTGCAGGCTGCGGCTGCTGGAATAAGTATCGGCGCTCAGCAGGAGCCTTGCCTCGCCCGAATCGTCACCGGGGCTGTTCAGCCACAGGGCGGGCTGTTCCTCATCCGTGCTGCGCTCGCGCAACCCCACCCCCGTCATCTGGTTGGTGAGCACCTCCACCCCTACCTGCATGTTGTCCTGCTGGTCGCGTTTCAGACGGCGCACGATGCCCACGCCCCAGCGATCAACCTTTTCCGGTTTGATCCCGACCAGCAAACCGATCGCTATTCCATCCACGCGCGATGCGGGCAAAACGCAGCGGAACCCTCCGGTGCTGATGTCCTCCACTTCCCATGTCGTGCTGCTGTCATCGCCGAAATTCAGGCCGACATCGGTGTGCTCCATTACCCTGGAGAGCCCGTGCGCCACGTGCAGGTTCACCTTGATGTTGTGCCGCACATTGCGCCGCGTCGGCGGCGGGGATGTCAGGCAATCTTCCAGATAACGCAACACACCTCGCACTTTGTCTGCATCGTATGTGCCGCCGAGATTTATCTCCTCGGGCACGACATTCTTTTCCAGCGCCTTGAGCAGCGACTCGATGTGCGGCTTGATATCCTTCACACCGATGAACAGCAGGCCGGGCCGCGGCCTGGTTTCCTCGCTGACCCGCATGGGCTGCCCGGGATGCAGCAAATCGAAACCGAACTTGCTCTCCGCTTCCCATTGCACGCTCACGGTGAAATTCCTGCACAGATGCGCCGTCAACCGCTCGGCGAGATGCATGTTTAAACGGTTAAGGGTGCTGGAACTGGTGGCGTACCACATCAGCACACTGGTGAACTCACAGCGCACCGAAGTATGGGCGCCCGCT
>JAGWMH010000152.1 GCA_028871775.1 Betaproteobacteria bacterium | reverse complement strand
GCATGGCGCGTGGTGGATCCCATCATCAAGGTATGGGCGATGGAGCGCGACTTCATCAACACTTATCCGGCGGGCAGTTGGGGCCCGCGCGGCACCTACCGGCTGTTCGACCGCGACGACCAGTTCTGGCGGCATTCATTGAGTCTGGATGGCGCCAACCTGGAGGCTTATTAATAGCGGATATCCGTTCTACCGCTCAGCACACTCAAATCACCCGGTCATTGCCGCCATCCACCGGAAGCCATGCTCCTGTGGTCTTGGCAAATAATGGCCCGCACATCTCTGCCGCCAGTTCTGCCACATCGCGGCTGGTCACTTCGGTCTTGAGCACATTGTTTTTCTTGTATTCGTCCACCGTCAGACCGTAGTGTTTGGCGCGCGCGGCCAGCACTTCCGGAGTCCACAGGCCGGTGTCGAACACGGCATTCGGATGCAGCGAGTTGATGCGGATGTTGTCGCTGCCCCATTCCAGCGCCGCGACGCGCGCCAGCTGGTTGAGCGCAGCCTTGGAGGCCGAATAGGCGGCGGCGCCGGGGCCGGGCGCGGGAACATTTTTCGAGCCGATCACCACCACCCGCCCGCCGCGCGGCGCGAGCTTGAGGAAGGGATGGCACTCGCGCATCAGCATCAGGTTGGCGTCGAGGTTGATGCGCATCACCTTCTGCCATTCTTCGGTCTTGAGCGAGTCTATACGGCAGCCGCCGGGGAAGATGCCGGCGTTCAGCACCAACATGTCCAGGCCGCCGAAAGTTTCCACTGTCTGTTCCAGTGCCTGCGTGAATTGTGCCGCCGAGGTGAGGTCGCATTGCAGCCCGAGGAAATTCGCGCCGCTCTTTAGCGTGGCGACCCTGACATCGAGATCGAGTGCCGCCACCGCCGCGCCGCGCGCCAGCAGCGATTCGACGCAGGCTTTGCCGATGCCTGAGGCCGCTCCGGTCACCAGCGCCACTTCGCCGCTGAACGGCAACGGCTTGCCGCCCTTGCGCAATTTTGCCTGCTCCAGGTCCCAATACTCAACATCGAAAATATCCTTCGCGGGCAGCGCACGGTAGCCGCCCAGAGCGGTTGCGCGCAGGATGATGTCCATGGTGTGGTCGTAAATGTCGGCGACGACACTTGCTTCCTGCGCGCTCCTGCCCAACGCGCACATGCCCAACTCACTATCCAGCACCACGCGCGGAGCCGCATCCAGCATGGTCTTGCGCTCTTTCGCCAGCGGCTCGTGGGTCGCAAAATATTTTTTGTAGCTCTCGACATACGCTGCCACATCCCGACCCAGCATCGGCAGGCGCTTGGTGCGGATTACGTGGTCGGGTGTGGCCGGGCCTTGTTGTGCGATGGTGGAAATATCCGCACGGCGCGCGAAAGACAGGCTCTTGCCATCCGCATGGCGCGCGGCAATCACAGGAAAACCCGCCGCTCTGGAAACGTCGAAGCGCAGCTTTGCCTGTACACTTGCCAGCTCCATGCTGTGCGTGACAGTCACGGCGCTGGACGTGACATCCCATGCCTTGCGCTGCTTGAGATATTCCTCTGCGCGATGGACCAGCGCGATCATCCGCTCATAGGATTCCTTGGCATTCTGCCCGAACGAGAAGATGCCGTGGTTCAGCAGCACCATGCCGATGGTGTTAGGCCCTGCCTCGGCGGCGAAGCGCTCCGCGCAAAGCCTGGCGAGATCGAAGCCCGGCATGATGTATGGAATCACCACTACCTGATTGCCGTATATCTCGCGTATCCCCGCCTCGCCATCCGCCGTGTTGGTGATGGCAACGATGGCGTCGGCGTGGGTGTGGTCCACATAGGGGTAGGGCAGGATCGCGTGCAGGATCGCTTCCACCGAAGGAACCGGGGCAGCGGCGCGGGTCTGGTGCGTGACCAGTTGATTGACCATCTCCGGGTCAGACAGCGCAGGCAGCTTCGCCAGTTTTTTCAGGTGCTCCAGGCGCACCGGAGCAAAGCCAGCGGCGGCGATAGTCTCCAGATCCCAGCCGCTGCCCTTGACGTAGAGTATCTGCTCTTCTTCGCCCAGGATATTCTTCTCGGTGATCTTCACCGAGGTGTTGCCGCCTCCGTGCAGCACCAGCGACTTGTCCTGCCCGAGCAGGCGCGAGGTGTAAACGCGCCGTTCGAGTTCGCTGTTGCAGGCTGCTGCCTCGCCATCGTTCCATAAAGTGTGCATATTCCCTCTTATCTCCCATAGGTCGGGCTCTGCGTGTGTTGTTGAGGCTTTGGCCCCTTACAACCACGGCGTACCCCTTGCGGGTGTTGCCCGACATGTCGGGTTGAAACCCAACCTGCAATAATTACTGCCGCATCAGGCTCGCATAAATATCACGATAGGCTGCTGCGCTTTTATCCCAACTGAAATCTCTGGCCATGCCATTCCGTTGCAATGCCCGCCAGGTTTTTTTATTGCGGTAAGCCACCACGGCGCGGCGCACGGCGGCCAGCAGGCTGGATGCACCCATGCTGTCAAACACAAAGCCGGTGGCATCGCCACGCTTCAGCGAAGCTGCGCTGCAATCCACCACCGTGTCTATCAGGCCGCCGGTAGCATGCACCACCGGCGGTGTGCCGTAACGCTGGCTGTACATCTGGTTGAGGCCGCACGGCTCGAAGCGCGATGGCATCAGAAAAATATCCGCGCCTGCCTCGATCAGGTGCGACAAGCCCTCGTCGAAGCCCACATAAGCGCCGACCTGGCCGGAATAACGGTGCGTAAGCTCCAGTGCCGTCCGCTGCATACCCGCATCACCGCTGCCCAGCAGCACCAGTTGCGCCGGCAAAGCTGCCAGTAGCGGCGCGACTCTGAGCACCAGATCCAATCCCTTCTGGTGGGTAAACCGGCTCACCAGTCCGAACAGGGGCACCTTGGGGTCTATGTTCAATCCCATGCGTCTTTGCAACTCACTCTTGTTGGCGGATTTCCCGCTTAAATCCGTAGCGTCATAAGCCTGAACAAGATTGGGATCGGCAGCGGGATTCCACTCTGCGGTATCAATGCCGTTCAGGATGCCGCTCAGGACATCGCGCCGGTGGGAAAGCAAACCCTGCATGCCGAATCCCAAGGCATCGGTCTGGATTTCTTCGGCATAGGACGGGCTCACCGTAGTGAGGTGGTCGGCGTAATACAATCCCGCTTTCATGAAGGACAGGTTGCCGTAATACTCCACGCCCTCCGGCTGGAAACATTCCGCCGGCAGGCCCAGTTGCGCAGCCGTCTGCGGCGGGAATACGCCCTGAAACGCAAGATTGTGCACGGTCATCACACACGGCGCGGCACCCCGCGCAAAATGCAGATAAGCCGGGGCCAGTCCGGTTTGCCAGTCGCTGCAATGCACTACATCGGGTTTCCAGTCCAGCGGTGAATCCGCGCTGCCCAACACGGCGGCGATTTTTGACAGCAGCCCGAAGCGGTGCGCGTTGTCCAGCCAGTCGTCACCGTGTTCGTCCTGATAAGGCCCGCCGCCACGCTGATACAGTTCTGGGCATTCGATTACCCACAGCGGCACGCCATCCGGCAAAGTTCCGGACAACAGGCGCGCATGGGGGAAGCCGGGCAGGGCGGGAAAATCGGCGGCAGTTTGCCAGGATGGCAATGCCTTCAATACTTGCGGATAGCCGGGCAGCAGCACACGCACGTCCACGCCCATGCCATGCAGCGCGGCCGTAAGCGCTGCACTGACATCGGCCAAGCCGCCGGTCTTGATCAGCGGCGCAACTTCAGAAGTGGCAAACAATACCTGCATTGCTAGAGCCAGCGCATGCAGCCTACCTCAAGTGGATGAGTCAGCATTTCGTGGTAGGGATAAATCCGGATGCGATACTCGAGCTTGCCGCATTGTTCCGGCATCAACTCCAGCGTAAAAATGTGCTCACCTGTTTCATTCATGGCGCCTTGCGCCTGAAACTTGTATTTCATCGACTGCTTGAGCTTTTCCTTATTGCTCTGATGGCCGATCAGCATTTCCACCACCACATCGGCGGGCTGCAGGCCGTTCAGTTTGACGCCCGCCTCGAAGCGCACACCGTCCCTGAACGTGATGCTGTGCCTGGGCACATCCAGGCGGCGTATCGTCACGCCGGGCCATGCCTTGCGGACGGCATCTTTCCAGGCCGCAATCTGGCGCGCGCCGATATAATTGCTGCTGCAATACCTGCGATATTGCCGGGTAGCCGGCAGGTAAGCCTTGGACACATACTCACCCACCATGCGCGTGGAATTAAAACGCGGCAGCAAGGATGCAATAGATTGCTTGGACATTTTCACCCATTCGTGCGAATAGCCCATCTTGTTGCGGTTGTAATAGACCGGGATGACATGATCCTGCAGCAGTTCATATAACGTCTGGCTTTCTTCGCGGTTGCGCTGCGCTTCCGGCAGCGATTCCGCAACCGGTTTGATCGCCCAGCCATTCTTGCCGTCATAACCCTCATCCCACCAGCCATCCAGCACGGACAGGTTGAGCACGCCATTCATGGCCGCCTTCATGCCGGAAGTGCCGCTTGCCTCGAGCGGATACAACGGGTTGTTCAGCCACACATCCACCCCGGCCACCAAACGGCGCGAAAGCCGCAGGTCGTAACCTTCGAGTATCAGAATTTTTCCTTCAAATTCCGGCATGCGCGAAACCTGGGTGACACGGCGGATCAGATCCTGTCCCGGGATGTCGGCAGGGTGCGCCTTGCCGGCAAAAATGAACAGCACCGGACGCTCGACATCCCCCATGATCTGGCGCAACCAGTCAAGGTTTTCGAACAGCAATGCGGCGCGCTTGTAGGTCGCGAAGCGCCGCGCGAAGCCGATGGTGAGCACATTCGGGTTGGCTGGATCGGCGTATTTCAGGATGCGATCGAGATGCGCTTCCGAGCCGTGGTTGCGATAGTGCTGCTGGCTGACAATCTGGCGTATCAGCTGCAGCATTCGCGACTTGAGCGACTCGCGCACGCTCCAGAATTGATGATCGGGGATATTGTCTATCTGTTGCCAGAAAGCGAC
>JAGWMH010000151.1 GCA_028871775.1 Betaproteobacteria bacterium | reverse complement strand
TTCTCGAAACGGCGCAGCGTGGCGGCGTGGTCCGCCTCGCCCGCCAGGCACTGTAGTGTGTGCTGGTAATAGTCGAACAGTTGCTCGTGCACATCGTCGCGCGCCATCAGGTTGAGCAGCAGTTCATTCAGGTAGAAGCCGCACAGCAGCGCCGTGCCCTGCAACTGCGGCTGGCCGCCCTGCCACTCGGCGCGGTGCAGGGTGCGCAGCTCGCCCTTGCCGAACCAGGAAAGCAGCAACGGCTGGAACCCCATCAGCAGCCCGCGCAACGCTGATCGCGGGCGCCGCGCGCCGCGCGCCACCAGCGCCACGCGCCCGTGCTGGCGGCTGAACACTTCCAGCACCAGGCTGGTTTCGCGGTAAGGATAACTGTGCAATACGAACGCCTGCTGGTCTTCCAGACGCTGCTTATTTGCTGTCATTCATAGCCCAGAGATTTCAGAACCCGCTCGTCGTCCGCCCAGCCGCTCTTCACCTTGACGAACACTTCAAGGAATACCTTGCCGTCGAACAGTTTTTCCATGTCCAGCCGCGCCTGGGTGGCGATTTCCTTGAGCTTCTCGCCTTTTTTGCCGATCAGCATGGCCTTGTGCGCTTCCTTGTCCACCAGGATGGCGGCGTGGATGCGGCGCAAGCTGCCTTCCTGCTTGAACTGTTCGATCACCACGCTGACCGAGTAGGGCAGTTCCTCGCCGGTGAAGCGGAACACTTTTTCGCGCAGCAGCTCGGCGGCAAGAAAGCGTTCGTTGCGGTCGGTGATCTCATCCTCGGCATAAATGGGCTCGCCTTCCGGCAGAAGCAGGCGAATGGCTTCCAGCAGCGTATCCAGCTGTTTGCCCTGCCTGGCGCTCACCGGCACGATGGCGGCGAACTCGCGCTCCTTGCCGAGCTTTTCGATAAACGGCAGCAGTTCGCCCTTGTCGGCCAGATTGTCCACCTTGTTGATCACCAGAACCACCGGCACATTGTGCGGCAGCAGTTCCAGCACCTGCCGGTCGCGCTCGTCAAAATGGCATGCCTCGATCACGAGCAGGATCGCATTCACGTCGCGCATGCTGCTGCTCACCACGCGGTTCATGCCGCGGTTGAGCGCATTCAGGTGCCGGGTCTGGAAACCGGGCGTATCCACGAACACGAACTGGCTGCTTGCGTCGGTCAGGATGCCAATGATGCGGTGGCGCGTGGTCTGCGCCTTGCGCGAGGTGATGCTGATTTTCTGCCCGATGAGGTGGTTGAGCAGCGTGGACTTGCCCACGTTCGGACGGCCGACGATGGCGATGAAGCCGCTGCGGAAAATAGTGCTGTTGTTCATTCTGAAAACCTTAAATTCAAGCCACCGAGATCACAGAGAACACAGAGAGGGCGCAGGTATTCATAACCTTCATGCACTCACTTGTAGTTGGGTGAAATGTGAATACTGGATAACCCATTTGTTTTTCTCTGTGGTCTCTGTGGCTAACTGTTTTTCCGAATTCATGGCTTGGCATTGAGTTGCAGATAGGCCGCTTCGGCAGCGGCCTGTTCGGCGGCGCGACGGCTGGGACCTTCGCCGCGCGCGGTGAGTTTCAGTTGCCCGATCTCGCATTCGACCTGAAACAACTGCGCATGCGCCTCGCCGTGGGTGGCAATCACCGTGTATTGGGGCAGCGCCAGTTTCCTGCCTTGCAGGTATTCCTGCAACAATGTCTTGGCATCCTTGCCCAGCGATTGCACATCGGCCTGCGCGATGAACGGCACGTACAAGCCGAGCACCACCCGCTCCGCCGCCGCGAAGCCGGCATCCAGGAACACTGCGCCGAACAGGGCCTCCATCGCATCGGCAAGTATGGAGGGGCGGCGGAATCCGGCGCTCTTGCGCTCCCCTTCGCCCAGCAGCAGCAGCTCGCCCAGATCCAGTTGCTGCGCCAGGATGAACAGGGTCTGCTGGTTCACCAGGTTGGAACGCAGGCGCGACAGGTCGCCTTCGGGCAAGCCTGCATAGGTGTCGTAAAGGTATTTGGCGATCACGCAATTCAGCACGCTGTCGCCGAGAAATTCCAGGCGCTCGTTATGCGCCTGGTTGTAGCTGCGGTGCGTCAGCGCGCGCTGCAGCAGTTGCGGCTGGGTAAAGGCATAGCCAAGCCGACGGCACAATGCGTCACGGTTCATCAACAGGTTATCTTGATGAATTGCTGGTGTTGAATTCGAGCAACAGGGTGGCATTGGCAACCAGAGGTATTCTCACTGCATAGCTGATGCTCAGCACCAACCTTCCCCCCTCCTTGCTTATCTCGATGTCAGCCGGACTGACCACCGTGATGTTATTCATCATGGCACGCTTGGCATAGGACTCGCGGATATCCTTGACCTGGGCGCCCTGCATTTCCGGGTCACGCGCGATGGTGTCGAATATCCCCTTGATCTCATTATTCTGTATGTATGCCGGGAGTATCTTCATGCCGCCGACCGCGACAAATACAAGAACAACCGCCACCAACAAAAAACCGGAAAAACTCACGCCACGCTGCTTGTTCGCCATTATTTTCATCATTTATCCCCTCAGTTAATGGATAAGCCGATACGTTTCAAATCACCAAAATTCATCCAGATCATGAAAGCCTTGCCGACTATCATATTGTCCGGCACGAAGCCCCAGTAACGGCTGTCGCGGCTGTTGTCACGGTTGTCGCCAAGCATAAGGTAATGTCCGGCCGGCACCGTGCAACGCATCTCCTCATCACTGTAACTGCAAGCCTCCCGTTGCGGAAATTCTGCCACCGCTCCGAGATGCACATTGGGCATGTCCGGATTGATCAGAATGGCATGGGGATGGCCGCCCAGATTTTCGCTGTAGCGTTCGGTATGCACAAATTTCAGGCCGCTTTCCACATAATTGTACTCACCGTCCTGCTGCTGCTCCTGCAACGCGCCGTTCACAAACACTTTCTTGTTGCGGTAGGCAATATTGTCGCCGGGCAGGCCGACTACGCGCTTAATATAATCCAGCGAGGGGTTTTCCGGATAGTGGAATACCATCACATCGCCGCGCCTGGGGGAATTGATCTCGACCAGTTTCTTGCCCACGATGGGCAGGCGGAGACCATAGGTGAACTTGTTGACCAGGATGAAATCGCCCACCTGCAAGGAGGGAATCATCGAACCGGACGGTATTTTGAACGGCTCGACCAGAAAGGAGCGCAGCAGGAACACCGCAAGGATCACCGGAAAGAAGCTCTTGGAGTATTCCACCCACCATGGTTCTTTTCCCTCCGCCGCGCGCCTGGGTTGCAGGATGAACTTATCCAGCAGCCACACGCCGCCGGTGACCAGCAGCAATACAAACATGATCAGTGCAAAATCCATCTGGCTTCCAGTCCGTGTTATTTTTCGCCCACCTGCAGGATGGCCAGAAACGCCTCCTGCGGAATTTCCACATTGCCCACCTGCTTCATGCGCTTCTTACCCGCCTTCTGCTTTTCCAGCAACTTGCGCTTGCGCGAAATATCGCCGCCGTAGCACTTGGCCAGCACGTTCTTGCGCAGCGCCTTGACGTTCTCGCGCGCCACGATGTTGGAGCCGATGGCCGCCTGGATCGCCACATCGAACATCTGGCGCGGGATGATCTCGCGCATCTTGGCCGCCACTTCGCGGCCCCGGTACTGGCTGTTGCTGCGGTGCAGGATGATGGACAGCGCATCCACTTTCTCGCCGTTGATCAGCATGTCCACCTTGACCACATCGGCAGTCCGGTATTCCTTGAACTCATAGTCCATCGAGGCATAACCGCGCGAAATGGATTTCAGTTTGTCGAAAAAGTCGAGCACGATCTCCGCCATCGGCATCTCATACACCAGCAGCACCTGCTTGCCGTGATAGGTCATGTTGACCTGCACGCCGCGCTTCTGGGTGCACAGCGTGATCACCGCGCCGACGTATTCCTGCGGCATGTACAGGTTGACCGTCACGATGGGCTCGCGGATTTCCTCTATCTTCGAGGGGTCTGGCATCTTGGCCGGGTTATCCACCATCAGCACCGTGCCGTCGCGCATGACCACTTCATAAATCACGGTGGGCGCGGTGGTGATCAGGTCCATGTCGAACTCGCGCTCCAGCCGTTCCTGCACGATCTCCATGTGCAACAGGCCGAGGAAGCCGCAGCGGAAACCGAAGCCCAGCGCCTGCGAGACTTCCGGCTCGTACTGCAAGGAGGCGTCGTTCAGCTTCAGCTTTTCCAGTGAGTCGCGCAGCGCCTCGTACTGGTTGGACTCGACCGGGAACAGCCCGGCGAACACCTGCGGCTGCACTTCCTTGAAGCCCGGCAACGCCTGCTGTGCGGGCCTGGCCTGATGGGTGATGGTGTCGCCGACCCTGGCATCTTTCAGTTCCTTGATGCCCGCGATGACGAAGCCCACTTGCCCTGCACTTAATGCCTCGCGCGGCTGCGACTTGGGCGTGAACACGCCGACATGCTCGGTCAGGTGTTGCGCGCCGGTGGCCATCAGCAGGATTTTTTCCTTGGGTTTCAGCGTACCGTTGAACACCCGCACCAGCATCACCACGCCGACATAATTGTCGAACCACGAGTCAATAATCAATGCCTGCAGCGGGGCATCCGGGTCGCCCTTGGGCGGCGGAACTTTGGCGATCATTGCTTCCAGCACGTCCTGCACACCCTCGCCGGTCTTGGCCGAGCAGCGCGTGGCGTCATGCGCAGCGATGCCGATGACTTCTTCGATTTCCTTGATGGCATTGTCCGGGTTGGCCGAGGGCAGGTCTATCTTGTTCAGCACCGGCACCACTTCCACGCCGAGATCCAGCGCGGTATAGCAGTTGGCCACGGTCTGCGCTTCCACGCCCTGCGACGCATCCACCACCAGCAGTGCGCCTTCGCAGGCGGACAGTGAGCGCGATACCTCGTAGGAAAAGTCCACATGCCCCGGCGTATCGATCAGGTTGAGGTTGTAGGTCTGGCCATCGCGCGCCTTGTATTGCAGCGCGGCGGTCTGCGCCTTGATGGTGATGCCGCGCTCG
>JAGWMH010000150.1 GCA_028871775.1 Betaproteobacteria bacterium | reverse complement strand
ATCAGCTTGCGTATCGCATCGCTGGCGCGGCCCTTCGCTTTCTCCTCCCAATAGCGCCCGAGCAGGACGAAGGCGAGGATGCTGGCGGCAGCCTCGAAATACACATGGTGCTGGTGCCGCACCAGTCCGGGCAGGCTGTACAGATAGGCCGAGCCGGCGCCCAGCGCAATCAGGGTATCCATGTTGGCGGCGCGTTGCTGCGCCAGCATTTGTGCTTTCTTGAAGATTTCCGCACCGGGGCCGAACATGACGGCAGTGGTAAGCACGAATTCTGCGAAGCGCAACGCGGGGGAGCGATGCATCACCATGCCGAGCAGCGCCACCGGCACCGCGAGCGCGGCGGCAAGCTGGAGGCGGTATTTGGCCAGCGCCAATTGCTCCTTTTCCCGTTCCACCAGCAGCCGCCGCTGCGCCAGCGTATCCATCGGTCGCGGCGTATAGCCGAGCCTGGCGACCAGCACGGAAACCTCATCGCGCCCGAGCGCACCCGTCACGCTGGCACTGCCGGCGGCATAATTGACACTGGCGCTTTTCACCCGCGGATCGCGTTTGAGACTCATCTCGATCAGCAACGCGCATGAGGCGCAGGTCATGCCTTCCACCGCAACGGCGCATTCCTGCACCGGGCCGGCGGGTGCGGCAGCGGGCGCTGGCGTGGGCGGCTTGGCGGAGATGTTGCCGATCAGGGCATCGAGCGCCGCGAGCAGCTTGGCTTCCGGCAGGCGCGCGGAATCGTAGTGCAGCGTCACCGAACCGATGGCCGGCACGCTGCGCACTTCCTTGATCTCGGGGCGTTTCCTGAGCAGGATTTCCAGGATGTAGCAGCGCTCAGGGTCCTTGGCCAGCAACGGCGAGACGATGCGCAGGCGCCGGACCAGACGATGCGCGACAGCAAAACGGGCAGGAGCTGCCAGTGTGTGCGTCATGGTTTCTTCGCGGATTGTTTGCGATAGCGCACCAGCAGAAACACCAGATAGAAGGTCGTCAGCCAGGCATTACGATATTTCAGGGGCTGCTTCAGCCATTTCTGGTTAATCAACTCCCAGTGCGTTTTGACCAGGTAAAAGACAACGACATCGTTGGTGAAGTTGATAACCGATTTTTCCGACAGCATGCCTTGCAGCATTGACTTGCCCTTGGATTGCCCCGAGGCGAACTGGGTCAGCAATTTGGCCTTGGTCTTCCAATCCACGGTTTTCGCCTTCAGGCTCCCGGTCTTGTCCTTGAGCCACTGCAGCGGCTGCGCGACATGCAGCCGCTGCGTCATGGACGCGATGGCGGCTGCGCGCTGTTTTTGTGCCGCCGGGGTGGCAAGTGCCCCGTACAGGCAGCGCGCCACGTCATGCAGCCCGCATGCGTGCGGGTCGTAGTACACCGACAGCTTGCCCTGGCTGCGGTAGAGGGTGGCCCGATATACCCCGGGGAGATTGCGCAGATTATTCTCGATCACCGCAGCGAAAAACTCGTCGCACAGCGCTGCGGGAAGGGCGAAGCGCGTATGCCCCGTGCCGCGATAGCGCACGATGATTTGCCGGGCGAGCGTTTCCAGAGAGAATGCGTCACTCATGGTATCTCCTTGTATAGCCGGTTTCGAGGAACCGGGCTGTTCTTTTAAGCGGCGGGCTGTTCCGGTTTGGCGGCGTTAGACTGCTGCCCTTCCTTTTCCTTGGCTTCCTCGACCAGGTCGGCGAGATTTTCCTTCTGTTGCAGCAGGAAGTCCTTGCCCATTCCGCTGGCCTTGGACAGCGACAGAACGATCTGGTCCTGGTGCTTATGCAGGTAATAGCCGACTGCAATACCGGCAGCCAGCATCACCCACGGGTTGCGCAGCAGCGCGCCGCCCAGCAGACTGCGCCCGGCGACGTAACCGGTGGCGGCCATCATTGCGCCTTTGGCGACGGGGTTCGCGGAACCCATCATGTGCGGCATGTTCTTCGCGGCTTCTTCCATCATTCCATTCATGGTATTTCTCCTTTAGCAGGTTGTGTGTCATTGGGTGTAACGGGTGTAACGGGTGATTCTGTTTCGTGCAGAATTTGATAGATGCCGAGGCAGCCATCGCAACAAAATTGCAGTCGCCTCCCGGCAATGTCCAAATAAAACGGTTTAATGCCGACATCCAGGCCGCAAAGGTCGCAGGCGCAATTCAATTTCATTATAGTAGTTCGCCGGCGAGCTTGTCGAAAACCGTCTCGTCGGCCTCTCCCACCACCTTGGACTTGACGATGCCATCGGCGCCCACGAAATAAGTCGTCGGCAACCCGACTACATCGTATAGCCGGGCGATGGCCGATGTTTCGTCGAGCAGCGCCGGGTAGCTGACACCGATTTTCTTGATGAAGGCGGCGACAGTTTCCTTGTCCTGCCCGGCATTCACCGCCAGCACCTGCAGCCCTTGGCCGCGTCTGCGTTGGTAAACTTTTTCGATGGCCTTCATTTCGCTTTCGCAGTAGCGGCACCATTCGGCCCAGAAGCGGATGATCACCGGCTTGCCGCGGAAATCCTCGGGAAAGTGCACCGTGCTGCCGTCGAGACGGATGGCGGAAAAGCCGGGCGCCGCTGCGCCCGTGTTGAGCTTGGGCGCGCCGCCATCACAGGCGACGAACAGCAGGGCGGTCAGCAGGAGCATCAGGAAACGCAACATCTCAGCCTTCCAGCAGGATCAGGTTGGAGTTCACGATCATCAATGTCGCCACGGCAGCAAACACGAGGTAGCCAATTGCCGCAATCCAGGACAGCCGGTGCGCAATTTCCGGCACGATACCGGTGAGGCTGGCAATGCGGGCGAAGGGCTGCACGGCACCGACACCCAATCCGGCGGCAGTGGCGGCGAATAGCGGCAGATACAGCCAGTAGCCCTGGTAATCATACTCCGGTTTGAGCAGGCAAAACGGGCAGTGATGATGCGGGTGCTCGTAAACATACAGCGAGACAAATGACAGCATGCCGATCAGTGCGGCGACAAAGGCGATGGCGGAGGATGCCGCGACGAAGTAGCCGCTGCCGGTTCTTGCCACCTGCCCCTCTCTTTCCGCCGTGTGCGTCTTGAGCAGGTCAGCATCCGGTGAGTGCACCCCTTGTGGGTGCGGGCGATGCGAGACCACATGGAAGACGGCAGAAGCGACGGCCAGCGCAAGCGCGCCGTAAAACAGTGCCAGCGCCTGCCGGGGCGGCAGTGCCGAGAGCTCGCCGGTGAGGGTTTTGGCGTCCCCGGAAAACAGGCTGCCGCAGCAGGAGGTGATGACGTCGGCCTTGAGGTTGAGGAAATACTCGAGTTGCAGGGCGAAGGCGAGCGCGACGAAGGGCAGGATGCCGAGCAGCAGGCGGTATTTCACGCGCACCAGCGGGTAATCGTAGGCGCGGTTATCGGCATGATTGATCACCAGCCAGACGGCGGCGAGAAAGAACACGACGATTTGCGCGATCAGCGCCGGAAAGCCGAAGGCGTTGGCGTTAAGCGTGCCCACCGCGCACATCGCGCCGACGAACATCACCGCCATCTTGTCGGCGTTAAAAACGAACAGCAGCAGCGCCACCAGTTGGGTGGCAAAGACGAAAGTGAGCAGCGTGGACATCAGGTAGGTGCGGCGCTCCAGGCGCAGCTGGTGCTCGGAACCGCTGCTGATATCCCACTGGCGCACCAGCTCCCAGGCGAATGGTGCAACGCTGGCAAGCAGTGCCACACTGACCGAGGAGGCCAGCAGCAGCGCGATGATCGCCGGCTGGAACAGCATCTCAGGCGTCCCCCACCAGGCGCCCGTCGCGCAGGTTGACCACCGTATCGACCACCGCCGATTCGACCACCAGCGGGTCGTGGCTGGTCAGCAGGATAGTCTTGCCCTGCTCCTTGAGGCTTTCCAGGATCGCCATGAATTCGCGCGACAGCACGGTATCGAGGTTGGCGGTCGGTTCGTCGGCGATCACCACCTGCGGGTCGTTGATCATCGCACGGGCAATGGCGACGCGCTGCTGCTCGCCGCCCGACAACCATTCGACGCGGGCATGGCAGCGATGGCCAAGCCTGAATGTATCCAGCAGGGCTTCGGCGCGCTCGTGCAGTGCGCGCCAATCGCCGCCGAGCGGGTAGGCCGGCAGCATGACGTTGTCGCGTGCGGAAAGGCCCTTGATCAGATTGAACTGCTGGAACACGAAGCCGAAAGTGCTGCGGCGAATTTCGGTCAGGAAGCGCTCCGGCAAACCCGATATATCGCGCTCCTTGAGATGGACACGTCCGCTGGTGGGGCGCGCCAGGCAGCCGATGATGGTCAGCAGAGTGGTCTTGCCCGAGCCGCTGGGGCCACACAAGGCTGTCACCCGTTGCGCTTCGATTTTCAGGTCAATGCCGTTGAGCGCCCAGAATTCGTTGGCGCGCCCCTGGTTGTAGGCCTTGCGGATGTTGGTGAGATTAATCATGTCAGCCTCGCATCACGGCGTCGGGGTCCATGATGGCGGCGCGCCAGATCGGCACGATGGTCGCTACCGTATACGGAAAAACCGTGAAGAAAAACAGCGTTGCGACCTGAAAACCATCCACCACCGGCGTCAATTCAAAGTGCGGGTACAGCACCGCCCAGCCTTTCAATACCGGTTCGAACAGCGTGGAGGAAAAGCGGAATACATGCAGATAGGCTGCGACATAGCCGAGCAGAAACGCCGTCAGGGAAATCAGCGCGCCTTCCCAGAATTTCATCTTGATCACGTCGCCGGTTTCCCAGCCGATCGCTTTCAGGATGCCGATTTCGCGTTTCTCCTCGGCCGACAACCCGGATGCCTTATCCCAGGCGAAGATGGCGAAGGCGAGGATCGCGCCGGAGAGCAGCACCAGCACGATGCCCTCGCGCCAGTTGAAGATGGATTCGTAGGTGCGCAGCACCTCCTCGCGCAAAATCGGCCGCGAATCGGGCAGCGCTGCGGCGAGCTTGGCGGCGATGTTGCGCACCTCCTGCGGGTTGGCCACCGACAGCGCGATGTCGGTGTAATGCCCGGCAGGAATGCCGAAGAAGGCGCGATAATCGGCTTC
>JAGWMH010000149.1 GCA_028871775.1 Betaproteobacteria bacterium | reverse complement strand
AATGACGATGGGGCCGGCGCCGATGATCAGGATGGATTTTAAGTCGGTTCTTTTAGGCATATTCTTTTTGCCACAGAGTTCACAGAGAACACAGAGGAAAGCACAAACGTCTCTGTGAACTCTGTGTTCTCTGTGGCTTAGGTTTGTCTTTTCTCCATCATTCCTACGAAGCGGTCGAACAAATAATCCACGTCATGCGGGCCCGGGCTGGCTTCGGGATGGCCCTGAAAGCAGAACGCGGGTTTGTCGGTCAGCTCGAAACCTTGCAGCGTGCCGTCGAACAGCGAGACGTGCGTGACGCGCACATTCGCGGGCAGCGTGTCAGTATCCACCGCAAAGCCGTGGTTCTGGCTGGTGATCATCACGCGCTTGCTCTGCATGTCCTGCACCGGATGGTTCGCGCCGCGATGGCCAAACTTCATTTTCACCGTCTTGCCGCCGACAGCCAGCCCCATCAACTGGTGGCCGAGGCAGATGCCGAACAGCGGCACGCCAACTTCGATAAATTTCTGCGTCGCGGTAATCGCGTAATCGCATGGCTCCGGGTCGCCGGGGCCGTTGGACAGAAGTACCCCGTCCGGCTTCAGCGCCAGCGCCTCATCCGCCGTGGTCCTGGCGGGCACCACAGTGATCCTGCAGCAGCGCTCCGCCAGCTTGCGCAGGATGTTGTGCTTCACGCCGTAGTCGTAGGCCACCACATGGAATTTCGTAGCGGCCATGTCGCGGTAGCCGTGGCCCAGCGCCCATTCGCGCTGCGTCCAGTCGTATTGCCTGTCGCAGCTCACCACCTGCGCCAGGTCCATCCCGGCCAGTCCGGCGAACTTGCGCGCCTCAGCCAGCGCCGCCGCTTCGTCCGTGCTGCTGGCGATGCAGCCGTTCTGTGCGCCCTTCTCGCGCAGAATGCGGGTCAGCTTGCGCGTGTCGATCCCGGCTATCGCCACCACGTTGTTGGCCTTGAGGTAATCCGGCAGGGATTGTGTGCTGCGGAAGTTGCTGACCGTCAGCGACAAGTCGCGGATCACCAGTCCGCTGGCAAATACCCGGCGCGATTCCACGTCCTCGGGATTCACTCCCACGTTGCCGATGTGCGGATAAGTCAGCGTGACGATCTGCTTGCAGTAGGAAGGGTCGGTGAGAATTTCCTGATAACCGGTCATCGCGGTGTTGAATACCACCTCTCCCGCGCTCATGCCGGAAGCGCCGATGGCAATGCCGCGAAATACCGTGCCATCGGCTAAAACTAGAATGGCAGGACTCGTTTGCGACACCGGATACTCCCCAAGGCAGATAACAGCACGTATGACATAAAGAAGCGGGACGAACCGTTCGTTCATCCCGCCTTGAATTGGTGCGCATTATAGCGGATTAGAGGGGGGGTATCAAATACGGTAGCGCACAGCATCCAGAATGGCGCACGCAAAAATTGCAGCCGGACGATCAAGCCACAATTCACAACATGTGCGGTGTAACATTGAATCATGAACGCTATGCCCCGCTTCCTGTGCGACGAGATGCTTGGCCGGTTGTGCCGCTACCTGCGCGCCGCCGGTTATGACACGCAGTTTGCGCGCAACGGCGCGAGCGATGCCGAGCTGCTGCGGCAGTGCCATGCCGAAGGCCGCCATTTTCTGACGCAGGATACGCTGGTGCGGGAGCACAAGGCGGCGCGCGGCATTGCGCTGATCCTGCCGCATGTGCCGCTCGATCAGCTTGCGGCGCTGCTCGGTGCCCACTTCCAGCTGGATTGGCTCAGCCATGCTTTCACCCGCTGCCTGGTGGACAACACTCCGCTGGCCGCGGTGGACGATGCGGCGCTGGCGCGCGCGCCGCAGGATGCGCACCGGCATGATGAGCCGCTGTGCCACTGCCCCGCATGCGGGCGCGTGTACTGGCGCGGCTCGCACTACAAGCGCATGCGCGCGAAGCTCAATGCGTGGCAAAAAAACCAAGCGTAGGGAATAGGGGACAGGCCCTATGCTGTTCATTTAAAAAATTTCTGTTCGCCCTGAGCTTGTCGAAGGGCTCTGGGTAAGTGGCTGGTGGTTCGACAAGGCATTTAGTCCTGAGCGAAGTCGAAGGGTCACCACGAACGGTTAAGTGAACAGCATTGGAGGTAGGCCAGTTTTCAGCTAAAGCAAGCCCGGATGACGCACAGTGCAATCCGGTGCATTGAGCTATGTTTGCTGACCGCCGCATTGCGGAGGGCGGTATATTGCTTCCACCGAGCCGGTATCGCAGCTCCAGTCGAGCTTCCCGTTGGATATCCGCGGGACGAAAATGAGTGTCTTGCCGGGTACGGGTTCCTGATTTGCCGAGAATGTCAGTGTGATGACGCCATTTGCGATGTTGACCGTGTACGACGGATCGGTATGCTCATCAAGGTCTACCAGATAAGGTTTTGCCTGTTTGTCCGGGAGGCGCAGCGCGTTGCTATCAGCCGGGAGAGTGTTGCGTTCTGCGTAATAGCCTGCAATCGCATCCTGTATTTTGCCGGCATTGGCGACCGCAAGCGCCACTTTAACGCGCCCCGCACGGTCATCCGTGCCGGAGAAAACCACCCATAGCAAACCTGCGACGATTAATTGCGCAACAACGAACACTATTATTGCTGCCTTCTTGCGTTTAACTTCCGGCTGACTTGTCATGAGTTATCTCCTTAATTGGGGCGGCCGCGGGTTTGCGCATGCAGGACGGCCAGTTCATAGATCTCGGCCAGGTCTTCCTCGCTGACGTCTATCACGCCTTCATTCATCTGGCATATTGCCCATTCGATGTCATCCAGTTCCAGGCCGATAACCGGCGGAGTTGTCTGCGGGGCAGGGTGGTGCGGATAAGTTTGCGGTAACGGGTAATGCCTGCCCATGATGTTGTTGAACAGCAGCGCCAGCACAAGCAAGATTCCGGTGTTGGCAGCCACAATGTAACCCGCCCATTGCCAGCCCATCGCATGGAATTGCGTACTGCCCAGCACCATGATGAGCGCCGTTGCCGCACCCGGCGGATGCAGGCAATGGAGGTAATGCATCAGGAATATCGCCAGGCCGACCGCACAACCGGCCGCCAGCACATGATCCGGAATGAGCAGGCTGCATCCCCATCCGGCCAATGCTGAAACCAGGTTCCCGCCAAGCAGCGGCCATGGCTGCGCCATGGGGCTGTGCGGTGCCACGAGCAGGAGGAAGGTCGCCGCGCCCATCGAGCCGAGCATCAGCTGCGGGTAATTGAATTGCGGCAGGAATTTTAGCGCTGAGCCCAGGAGCACAACTGTAATGCCGGCGGCCAGTGCGCTGCGTATTTTTTCCGCAGCTGGCACAGGCGCGATGTGCGGTATGAAAGACCGGATGAATTTTTTAAATTGCATTACGCTTTGCATCCATGTCGTTAACCGGCAAACAAATTCACCAGCCCATCCAACCCGACGAAGTTGAACGCATAGCTGGCTTGTGAACGCACCACAGGTTTGGCATGGTAGGCGATGCTGGTGCCGGCCTGTGCCATCATCTTGAGGTCGTTTGCGCCATCGCCCATGGCGATGACCTGTTCCGGTTTCAGTTCCAGTTCGTTGCGCGTATGCACCAGCCTTTCCGCCTTGCCATCTGCATCGAGGATGTGACCCAGTACTCTTCCGGTAAGTTTGCCGTTGAAGATTTCCAGTGTGTTGGCGTGCGCGTAATCGAGGCCGAGTCTTTTCTTTAAGCGTTCGGTGAAGAATACAAAACCGCCAGAAACCAGCAGCGTTTTGATGCCGTGTTTTTTCAGCGCAGACAGCATGATTTCCGCGCCGGAGTTGAGTTTGAGGCGCTCGTCATACACGCGCATCAGCGCGCCCTCATCCAGCCCATTCAGCAAAGCCACGCGGCGGCGCAGGCTTTCGGCGAAATCTATCTCGCCGCGCATTGCCGCTTCGGTTATCGCAGCCACCTGCGGCTTGAGGTGATACATGTCGGCGATTTCATCTATGCTTTCAATGCTTATCAGCGTGGAGTCCATGTCCATGACCAGCAGGCCGAAATCGGCAAGCTGCTGGTTCGGCCTGACAAAGCCGTAATCAAGCCGGTGATCGTGGCAATATGCCGCAATGGCGTCGTGCGGTTTAGCTTCGCGCAGGCGGTAGGCATTTGCGGCGATTTGTTCGATGCGGGTAGCGGTCGCGAGCCCGGCAATATGCTTTAGCTGTTCTACGGGAATGTCGTGGACGGCTTGGATGATGAGATTCATGAAGTCAATTCGTTGAAGAAGTTCTTGATGGCGAGCACTCGCTGGGCGACATCGCCATATTTTAATTCAATTCGCAGCTTGTCCGGCCCGCTTAGTTTGTAGTGGCGCCTGGTCTGGATGAGATTGATGATGCGCATCGGGTCTATCGGCGGGTTGGGGGTGAACTGGATTTGGATTGCCTCGCTAGACGCATCCACTTTGACGATACCGAGCGCCTTGGCGGCGATGCGCAGACGGTGACAGTCGAGCAGCGCCTGTGTTGGGGCGGGGAGCAGACCGAAGCGGTCGATCAGTTCCTGGTGCATCTCGTCGAGCTCATCCGGCGTGTTGCAGTTGGCGAGGCGCTTGTAGATCACCAGCCGCTGGTGGATGTCGCCGCAGTAATCGTCGGGCAGCAGGGCAGGGGTGTGCAGGTTGATCTCGGTGGTCACGCCCAGCGGGTGCGCCATGTCCGGCTCCTTGCCCAGTCTTAGTGAGGTGATGGCGGCATTGAGCATGTCGGTGTAGAGGCTGAAGCCGATCTCCTGCATCTCGCCGCTCTGCGATTCGCCGAGCACTTCGCCCGCGCCGCGTATCTCCAGGTCGTGCATCGCGAGATAGAAGCCGCTACCGAGCTGTTCCATCGCCTGGATCGCTTCGAGACGTTTCTTCGCCTGCGCGGTCAGCGCCTCGGTCTCGACCAGCAGGTAGGCGTAAGCCTGGTGGTGCGAGCGCCCGACGCGGCCGCGCAACTGGTGCAGCTGCGCCAGGCCGAAACGGTCGGCGCGGTTCATGATGATGGTGTTGGCGGTGGGGATGTCGATGCC
>JAGWMH010000148.1 GCA_028871775.1 Betaproteobacteria bacterium | reverse complement strand
CCGTGCCCACTGACAAAGTAGAACACCTTGATGTCTTTATCGATCAACTTAAGCAGGGAATTGGTGAGTTTATTTTCGGATTCGGTGCCGATAACCTCATGCTTGTTGCCGTACTTTAATACGGTAGTTCTGTAAGACGTAACCTCATACTTTGCTGTTTCTATCGGATCTCTGTCCGGGTCTACAAAGCGAAAGCTGAATTTAGGCGAGTGGTAGGAATATTCACTCAACAGGTCGGACATCGTCTGTCTCGTCCTCTCATCACTACGATAGAAGGCGATGGCCTCAACATCCTCTTTTAAGGATTTTAATATCTTGACCGTATGGGCAGAGAGGGTATACCTGCTATCCCGTGTCAAATCGACTCTCACCTTGTATTTGACCGACATGCCAGCGATAAGCCCGATTATCACTAAAAATACCATGCTCATAATCGCCGTGTTAAAGGCATACTTGGTGGAACGCTTGGTGATGAATTCCCTGATTTCCGGGAAGTAAACATAGAAGAACAGCAGCAGTACCAGAAGCCCTATCCAAATCAGCGCCAATGGCAGGTTGCCCATCTCGCCGGTTATTGCATAGGTAATTCCCCCTGCCGCCATCAGGAAAACGGCCAGCAGGCCCAATGGCGCGAACAATCCCTTGGCTTTCATTATCTCCACCTCTTCGTTTCCAGACTTCTGAGGGTAAGGAACAGGAATAGCACGATGAAGCAAAGGTAGTAAATGATGTCTTCCGAATCCACGACCCCCTTCGACATGCTTTCTATATGCTCGTTAATCGAAAGGTAACTGAGAAATCTACCCATTCCGGCGGATACCAGTGGAGCGGAATAACTGATCAACCAGAAAAAGAATAGCATGGCAAAGGATATAGAAGCGGAGACAATCTGGTTTTCTGTCAACGACGAAGTAAAAAGCCCCAGTGAGATGGCTGACGCTCCCAGCAGAACCAGGCCCAAATAACCCGTCCCGATTGGCACCACCTCAGGCTCACCAAAAGTAACAAGGAGAATGGAATAGGTGACTGTCAGCAATATCATGGTCAGCACCACAACGAGGCAGGCCAGATATTTACCCAGCACTACGTCAACATCATTGATCGGGAAGGTCAGAAGCAGCTCGATCGTGCCGGTCTTTTTCTCTTCAGCCAGAAGTCTCATAGTCAACAACGGTGTCATCAGCAGCAAAATAATACCAATGGTTCCAAACAGCGGCCTGATCACCGTTTCATTGATATTCAATAGCTGGTATTGCTTTGCCAGCATGGGATCGGACTGTGCTTGATAACTGACAATCGAGAAAGTAGCGGTGAGATTGTAGAAGAAATAGCCCGTCATCAGCAAAAACATGATGATCACTATATAAACCGTAAACGAGCTGACGTAAGATTTCAGCTCCCGATTGAGGATAAGGCCGACATTCCTGATATTCATGCCTCTTCCTTTGTAACCAACTTGATGAAGATATCTTCCAGGCTAACCTCCATGGTGCGCATTTCCACAAGCTCAAATCTGTTTCTTTCAATCATGGCCTGGATGCCTTGCCTTCCTTGTTTTTCATCTTCAAGCACGACAATGAATCCGTTAGTATCCCCAGATGCTTGCTCTCTTTCAACTCCTTGAATGCCACTCACACGGGAAAGTTCCTGCTCGATCATTTGCACATTACCGTTAATGCGTAACAACATTCGCTGTGCGCTTTCCGTTGCAAGGTTCTCCGGCCTGTCCACTGCCACCACTTTCCCTTTGTTGATAATGATCACTCTGCCGCAGAGGATGCTGACTTCCGGGAGAATATGGGTACTGAGAATAACGGTGTGCCTGCCCGCTAATTCCTTGATCAGATTTCTGATCTCCTTGATCTGCTTTGGATCAAGCCCTACCGTGGGTTCATCAAGAATCAAAACCTCGGGGTCATTGACCAATGCCTGGGCAATGCCGACTCTCTGCCTGTACCCCCCGGAGATCGCGCTGATCAACTTGTTGGAAACGTCGCTGAGGCCGCAGTCATCCATGACCTTGGCGGCTTTTCGATTGACCTCTTTGGCGGGAGCCCCCTTGATGGCCGCCACAAAACGAAGATAGTCATTCACCTTCATGTCTTCATAGAGCGGGACTCTCTGCGGGAGATAGCCTATCCTTCTGCGAACATTCAAGGAGTCCTCGAAACAATTGTAGCCAGCCACAATGGCCTTCCCTTTTGTGGGGGGAAAAAAGCAGGTCAGAATGCGCATTACCGTGGTCTTCCCTGCCCCATTGGGGCCGAGAAAACCCAGGATTTCACCTTTTTCAACAGTGAAGCTGATATTGTCAACAGCACGGAATTCGCCGTATTCCTTGGTTAAATTTTCGACTTCAATCATTAGATTTACTTTACTAATTGATAATTTTAAATGTTAACAGCAATTATCTTTATGCCACAACGCAGTTTGTCAAACACTGCTGTTTTTCACCCGCCTGCAAGCAGCGAACTGCATCATGACTGGCTATTGGAACTGTAGTTTCGGGCAGTCAAGGCGGCGGGGTGAACGCACACAGAGCAGTAAGCAAGCCACTGAACCGTGCTTCGATTAGATGGAATGGCATTGGGCAATCTGAAAAAACGAATCAATAGAACATGTATCATGCATTCGCCTTCCGAAAATATACAAATCGTACTTGGCCGAGATGCAATACCGTTTCAATCGCCGCTTCTATCTCAGCGCTATATTCTCAGCCACCTACTGCGGATCCCCGTCCTCCGGCAGGCGTACGGGGCTCCGGCTGAGGCTGACTGAAAATCAGCGCTGATCAGGTTACATTTTGGGGCCGGTCCCACCGACAAGAGTCCGCTCGTCGACGGCTTTCCTGACTACTTCAACCAGTTTTTCCTTCTCCACCGGCTTGACGAGATATTCAACAACGCCTTCCTTCATGAAATCCACTGCAAGCTTGACGTCAGGATAACCGGTCAATACGATGACAGGAATATGCGGATACTCACGACGGAAGTATGCAATCGCCTCAACGCCGTTGATATTGGGCATCCGCACATCACAGAGGATCGCATCCACAATGGTGACATTCTCGGCATCCAGCACTTCGATCGCTTTCTTTCCGTCCTCTGCCTCCACAACCTCCAAGCCAGTGCCTTTGAGTTGGAGCCGGATCGTCTTGCGAACTTCCTCTTCATCATCCACCACTAATATTTTGTGTAACACTTGTTATCCTCCTTAGTTAGGTTTCACGCCGGGAACCGAATGGTTACCGTTGTCCCTTTGCCTACTTCACTTTCCAAAGTGATAATACCATTGTACTTATTTACAATCTTCTGCACAATATACATACCTAAGCCTTCGCCTTCGTCCGGTCCCTTGGTGGTAAAAAATGGGTCGAATATCTTTCCAAGGTGCTCTGGCTGAATCCCCGTTCCCGTATCCCTGATGCGTATGCAAACCTGGCTGTCCTCAAGGGTAGTCGTCACCTCCAGAACGCCCTTCTTCCCCCCCATGGCCTGGATGCCATTGCGAATAACGTTGAAAAAGACTTGCTGGATCTCTTCCGGCTTGGCAGCTATTTTGGGTACAGGCGCGAAATTTTGACGGACTTCAATTCGGTCATCCAGCAGTGAAAGTCTCGCCATTGCGAGAGCCTCAGCGAGTTTCTCATGCACGTCGATTTGTTCCAGTTCATGCTGGCTGGCTGGGCGGATGTACCCCGAAAGGTTCTTCACGATGGCTGAAATGTGTTTGGAATGCTTGATGATATCCCGGGCATACTCATTACACGCTGAAATATCCTTTTCATCACGTATTGCCTCAGCCCTGCCCATAATGACATAAAGAGGATTATTGATTTCGTGGCCGATACCACTGACCATCGTGCCGATTGCCGTCATTTTCTCGGCCTGAATGAGTTGCTCCGTAACGCGATCTTTTTCGGCCTGGTTCTCTCTTAACGCCTCCTCCGCCTGCTTGCGTTTGGTGATGTCGCGAATAATCGCGGTGAAGAACTGTCCATCGGCGGCTTGCCATTGCGACATCGAAAGCTCCAGCGGGAATTCGCTGCCATTCTTACGCAACCCGGCAAGCTCAACGGTTTTGCCTATTATATGCGGCACCCCGCCAGCCACCACCCTCGCTAGACCTGCGCTATGCAGGTTACGAAAGTGTTCCGGCATTAACACCGTCAGGGGCCGACCGATAATTTCGGCCTCGGTATAGCCGAACATGCGTTCCGCAGCAGCGTTCCAACCCACAATGTTGCCAGCACTAACACCAGCACCAGCACCAGTGATGATGGCGTCGTTGGCCGACTCTGTGAGTGCACGAAAATGCCGCTCCCTTCCCGCTAATTTATCTTCCAGAGCACCTATGTGATGGTGCAGTTGCACTCTCATCTCATCAAACTCACCGGCAAGCTCCTCGATTTCATCACCCGTATGAATAGCTAACGGCTGGCTCAGATCACCACTGGCGATGCGACTCGCCTCATTGCGAAGCCTCCGGATCGGTTTTACGATGCGGGCGCTTGCATAGTAACCCAAGGCAACCAGCAATCCCATGGAAAGCAGGCCGGCAAGCAGCACGCCAATAAGGAGACTTTTTGCCGGGGCAAAGATTTCCCGTGAATCTTGCCAGGTGAACATATGCCAGGACTCGCCAAGTGGTAGCCCAGAATTCACTCCTGCCAAAGGCGCATAACCAATAATGGAGAACATACGCTTGCCATGCCCGTCGTTTTTCGCAGTAATCCAACCCGCATGGCCATTTGTGACACGGGCAATAAGAGCCTGATCTTCGATGCGGCTTCCAGTTACCAGCATCGGACAACTGATGATCGCCCCTGCATTATTAATAAGCATCACGTGGCCGGTGCCACCGAACCTGATCGGGTAGATGAGGGGATCGAACAATTTCTTGACATCATAATCACGGTGCAGCCAGCCGATAGGGAGGTTTTCTTTTCCGCCCCCAATCGGTGCCGATATATGGAGCAGGTGATGCTGTGTCGCACTGTTCAGGTGCAGTCCGGTCACCCTGGCTACCGCATTTCCAGTGGAAGAACTTGCGGTT
>JAGWMH010000147.1 GCA_028871775.1 Betaproteobacteria bacterium | reverse complement strand
CAGGGTTGTAGTATCCGTCTGCTGAATGAGCGCGTCTCGTTTTTCTTCTCCGAACAGCGAAGTGCGCCACAGCCCGCTTTCCAGAAACCGCTCCGCCGTGAGCTCCCATGAGTCGGCGGATTCCGGTTTGAGGTTGGGATTATTGGTCTTTGTCGACTGATAAGCTGGCGGTAACACGGCAAGCTGTGCAGCAGTGGCGGTGACTCCGTTAAGCGTAATGCCGACATTTTTAAATAGTTCACCGACCGTCGGGAAACGCGTGCCTCTGCCAAAAGAACCGCGCAACGCCCAGTCATCGGATGCCTGATAGGAAAGCGAAGCCTTGGGCGAGAACGCATTGACGGAGCTGTTTCGATAGGTCACGTTTGCACCGGCTGCATAGTTGCTCCCGTCGGAGGCTTTCCAGCTTTCCACACGGCCGCCCACGACCAGTTTCCAGGCGGGAGCAAATTGCCAGGCATCCTGGAGATATAGCGCCTGGGTATCCGTTTTTCCCCTTGAATTAGTGCTCAGCGCCCCTGGTGCGCTCGTAAGCCAGTTGCCTGCACCGAGGGTATAAGCATCCGATTTTGTCTTGTAGCTGTCCATGTGATAGCCGAAGGTTACCTGATGCCTGCTCTTCCGGTCGCCATCGGGGCGCCAGTCGCCGCGCAGCTCCACATTCTGCCAGCCCGTTCCATCTGTGAAAGTGATCGTTCCCGCAGTCGCGGCCGTGCTCGGCGTAGTGCCAAAGTTGCCAGAGGACGCGCGGACAACATCCTTGTTCTGATTGAAGCTGCTTGCCGTCACTTCCCAATCCCATGTTCCGCCGCTATCCGATTTCACCGACAGCCCGTGCATGTGATACTCGCTTTCGCCGTGGCTGGTGCTCGGCGCAGTCACCGTATAATCCTTGCCATTGATACGGAGATACCTGAAGGGGCCTGCCACAGTGCTGGTACCGTAGATCGTGTTACCGGCGGCATCCCTCAGATAGCTGTCAACCTCCTTATCGGAGATGTTTTGCCAGATATCAAAGGTATAGCTGGCGCGAACCGTCGGGGAAAAATCATATGCCACCTTGATCGTGCCGTCGTCCTTCACGGTATGCTCGGCACTGATTGCGGCGGTATTGACCCTCGGCGCATTGGCTATGGTAAGGTCGGATACTGCGCCTGTCACGGCTGTATATTGACCTGCCAACGCCGCAGCTCCTGTCTTGGCGGTAGCGGGGGTAAAATCAGTCGGGTGGCTATGGTTATCCAGGCGATCGGCACTCAACCAGAACGACCAGTCGCCAGCCTTGTTGCCCACAGTCGCGGCGCCATGCACCCCGGTAAAGTTCTTGTCTGTGCCATACAGCTTGAAATTCTCACCAAAGGTATCCAGCTTTGCGTGAGCTTCAAACTTGCTAGGCATATGTGTTGTCATCAGCACCACACCCCCTACTGAATTTCCGGGATAAAGCGCAGAAAACGGGCCGTATATTACATCGACCCGGTCGATTGCTTGCGACGACACCATGCTCCAGCGCGGGCCGGGGCAACAACTATTGGTAAGAAAGTTTGAGAGCAGCAGCCCGTCCGCATAGACGACGGTTTCCGCACTGGAATTGACGCCGTACATCCGTATCGCCAGGCCACCGTTCACGTCGCCAATAAAACGCTCCCGAACATGAACGCTCGGCAGATACAGCAGCGCTCCGGCCGACGACACCGAATTGACAGTTTCAGCGACCTGCTTTGCCGTTACACCTTCAGTGGTTGATGGCACGTTAGCCGGCACAGCCGACTTGTCGCTCTTGATGACCATCTCATCCATTTGCTGCACGCTTTCGGCATCTGCCGCAAACGCCGCATTCGCGATGCTCACATGGATGCAGCTCAAGGCAATTAATTTCGCGCCGTTAAGCAACTGCTCTTTCATCATCTACTCTCCCCGGTTCTTATAGCTGAATTTTTTTGGACTTTGAGAAACGGGCGAATACTACAGATAGGAAAACTGTCTGAGAATGCGACAAAATGCCGCACCCCAAAAACAAATCGCCCGCCATGGCGAACATGGAGGGCGATCAACAACAATGGCGGAGCGGCTGCCCCGGCAGCGGTAATATCAGGCAGCTATTTTCTTGCATTCATTGAAGCAGGCGGCGCAGGAATCCGCCGAGTCTTTGCAGACTTCATGTTTTTTCTCGAACTTGCGACACTCATCTTCACAGTCGCGGCAAATATCCATCGCAACCCTCGCCATTTTGGCGAGGTGCGGCGAGTTGTAGTTGGCAAGCTGTTCAATCGCGACACATGCGGCAATCATGTCGTTTACCGCCATGGCGCACTTGCCCAGTTCCTTGTCGCCCTGGCCCAGCGATTCAATGCAATGTTGCAGGCATGCCTGGCCTTTTTTCACGCTGTCGGCGGCAGCATCAATCAGGCCCTGGTTCTTCTTGCCCGATGCAGGCGAGTGCTGATGGCCGGCGTGTTGGTGCATGGCATCTTCTGCGGCAAATACCGTATTCCCGGCGGCGGCAAGCATCAGGCCCCCGGCTGTTCCTTTAAGTACTCCTTTAAGCATTTCTCTTCTGTCCATGATTAATCTCCCGGAAAAGTTGGCGAATGTGGGGTGGCAAAACGGGCATGAACACGCTGCCACAAGAGCCCAAAGCGTGCGTTGCCTGCACAAGTGTAACCCATGCAGGGGAGCGAATGTGCGGCATATTGCCGCATCCGGTTTAAGCCAGCTTGTGGCGGTTTAATGAAGTTTCATCCTGCGTTTTTATACTGATTAAAAAAACCGCTGGGTTATCCGGCGGCTTTTTGTCTCTATTGCAATTTTAGAATTTCAAGGTCGCGCCGGCATAAACCGAACGCCCCATGCCGGGAACCGGTATTCCATAAAGAGAAGCAACTCCAGCCAGCGACATGGTCATCCCCTGGCCGATGTACGCGCCGCCCAGCGGCGGGTTGTAGAATTTGTTCAGGGCGTTTTCCACTCCGACATCAAATCGAACCTGCTTCCATTCATAGCTGCTGCGCAGGTTGAGCAAGCCGTAGCCGCCGGTTTTAACCTCATCGCGAACCTGCGATACGTTGCGCTTGGCGTCAACCAGTTGCCATTCAATAGTGTTGGTCCAATTAACCAGACGTTGCACCACCGCCAGTTTTGCATTCAATGGCATGATGTTGTAGAGGTTGTCGCCCGTCGTCTGGTTCTTGCCGTTGGTATAACTCAGCACGCCATTCGCTGTGAAGCTGCCGTAATCGCCAGTTTTCGCCAAGGGAAAGTGGCCGGAAACATCCATGCCGTAGAGACGGGCAGGTTGATTGACAAACTGGAGGTGAACAAACCCGGTTGTTTTCGCCAGATTTGTTCCGTTGCAGTTCGCGTTTGCAGAACTGCAGCGGCGCGCATCGATATAATCCTGAACGTGGGTATAGTAAGGCGTGATTTTCAATCCCCATTGTTCCTGGGCGATATCATGCCAGTCGGCGGTTGCGCTGATGGTATGTGCAACTTCCGGTTTCAGATTGAGATTTCCAACATAGCCGTTGCCATCGTTGACGAGGTTGTTCATAGCCATCGCCATCGCGCCCGTTGACCAGATGTAACGCTCATAGAGGTTGGGCGAATGGGTTTTCTGGGCATAGCCAAACTCGAAAGCCTTGCTATCATTCGGCGTATAACGGCCCAGCGCGGTCAGGTCCCAATTGTGGTCGGTGCGCTGGCGGTTGCTGGCATTGAAGGCGGTCGATTCGGCGACATATTGCGAGTTGACGGTGTTATAGCCCTGCACAGTACCCGTATTCATCTTGACCGTGTCGCTGCGCACCCCTAGTTGGCTGATCCATTGCGGGTTCCAGTGCGATTCCCATTCGCCAAAAACATCCAGGCGATCGCGCTCGCCGCTATTGATGTTCCAGAATGTATTCGGGGACATCCCGCCGGTGCCAGACGGCAACCACCAGTCGTTCAGACGGTAACGCTGAATCTCGCCACCGGCCCGAAGAATGTCGCGCTCCGAAAGCAGGATATCCGCCTTGGCCAGCGCGCCCGTGGTTTTTCCTTCTGTATCCATCGGCATGCCAGGGGCCGTGCCGTACTGAAACTGTTTATCGTCGAGGAAATTCATCTTGTGCCGCGTCTTTTCGTCGTAAACGCGGGCTTCCAAAGCACCCCACTGATATTGTCCCGCATAGCGGAGATTGATCTGCTTGCTATCATTGCCAGTCATGTCCATGTGCTGGCTAGGGAAGCCCTGATAGGGGATATTCTGTAAACCCAGCTTCAGTTCTACCAAGTGGTTTTCATGGCGTAGCGCAAAGCCAAGCGCGTGATTCTCGGATTTATATCTGGAAGATCCCACCACATCCCCATCCAGCCAACCCCTGCCCGTTGCCGCCAGACCTGCCGCCTTGAAAGCCTTTGCTGCCTTGTAATTATCCGAGCGGGCTGTTGACCCTGTGTAGCTCATGCGTAACGTTTCGCTTGCAATTGCAGCCGAGAGGCTGCCGCCTTGAGCATTGCCATTGCTGCGATAAAAAGCACCTGCCTGGCCTTTCAGCAAAGTGCCTTGTCCGGCCTTGGCAAATTCCGGTGCTGCCGAATCCACCTGGATCGTGCCGCCAATGCTGTCTCCACCCACGCTTACCGGCGTAATACCAGCAAACACTCTGACGCTGCCGACATTGGCCGGGTCAATGTAGGAAAGCGGCGGATTCATGTGATTCGCACAGGCGGAGATCAAATCCATGCCGTCCACCTTGACGCGCACGCGGTCATCCGCCATGCCATGAATGACCGGCAAGCTGGAAACGCCGCCGTTGCCGGAAAGACTGACGCCCGACCGCCCGTCCAGCAGATTTGCCGTGTCGTTGGTGGATGCACGCAGACGGGTAATATTGCTTCCGCTAAGAGCCGAATCGCTCAGGGCGGGCAGGGATTGGATTTTCTTTCCGATCACCTCAATATCGGACAAGGTTGTTTCGGTTGCTTCAGCCGCAAACGCACCAGGTGCAAAAGCCAGTGCGGCACAAATAGCTATACGTTTTAATTGCATTACTACTTCTCCCCTTAAATAAAAATTGCGGCGCGATTATCACCACGATTTATTTGCC
>JAGWMH010000146.1 GCA_028871775.1 Betaproteobacteria bacterium | reverse complement strand
GTCTGGCATTGGCGGCTTGCAATAAACCGGTTGAAGAAAAAGCGTCGGTTAAACAAGGTGACGGCAACGTTGCGGAAAGTGCCAATGAACCGCATAGAAAATTGCCGGAATGCGCAAAGCGCAAAGAGGATGGTACGTACAAGTATGGACACGCTTGTTCAGCAGAGCAGTGGGTCGAGTGGCAAAAAACCCAGGATACACAATAGTCAGGAATGTTGACTGAACAACACGGTTCAGCTTTTCTTTTCAAAACGGCCACGTCGCCCACGCATTAAAGACCTCGCCGGCCTGCCTGATGCCAGACAGTCGCGTATTGCCCCTGCAACAGTACACCCCATTCTGCGACCAGACACGCCGCACTCGATGCCGGGTTACAAATCAGCGATGCAGTTTCCGGATGACTGGCTCGCCGCTGAACAAGATGAGAAACTGGTAGTATGAACATATCCGTTGGAAGACGAATACCGAGGGAAGCTCACCATGTGTCTTGGCATTCCCATGCAAGTTGTCGAAGTAGATGGCGTGTTTGCATGGTGTGAGGGGCGTGGCCGGCGCGAACGGCTCAATATTCTCTTGCTGGGGGAAACATCACCCGGTGACTGGGTGTATGCCGTGCACGGGTGGGCTCGCGAAAAACTGACGGTGCAGCTAGCGGCCGAAATAAACCTTGCACTCGATGGCGTCGCGGCAGCATTGCAGGGTAAGACCAATCTAGATGCCTACTTTCCATATCTCACAACACATCAGTGATGCCGAACTTCGATACCGGCTGTGTGCGACTGCGGCTTGCTTGTGCCGATGGCCGAGTCAGCGCGGTGCAGGTCAGCAGTGAACGCCCGGACATAGCGCGAGCCTTGCGTGGCCGTACGGCGGATCAAACGGTGCGATTGGTTTCCTTGTTGTTTGCGCTTTGTGGCGAGGCGCAGTCGCGTGCAGCGGTTCTGGCGTTGGCCGCCGCGCGCGGAGAGGAATGTGTGTTGCGACTCGATCCAGGCGTTCAACGCGAAGTATTGCGCGAGCATCTTTGGCGCTGGCTGCTCGATCTGCCGCCGCTGCTGGGGGAGGGAGCATTGCAGCAGGAATTCATCGACGCTGCAAAATGGATTGCGGAAGGGCGCCGCGATGAGCTGCATGCGCTGCTGACCGGCCCGCGCATTGCGGCGCTTCGCTTGCGCTTGCAACAGGCAGACGAACCGCATTCTCCCCGGACCCTCATGCTGCCCTCATTCGATGCAAAAAATTCCTTGGCAGAATGGCCGCGATTGACTGCCGGGTTCTGCCGCCTGCCCGAGTGGCGCGGTGCAGCGGCGGAGACCGGCGCCATCGCGCGGCAACGGCAGAAAACCGAAAACCCAGCATCGTTTCTTTCCACGCGCTGGCTGGCGCGCCTCGGCGAGCCACTGGATTGGGCGGCGGGCGATGACCGGGCCGGGGCCGGCGGCACCGTGAGTGCGGCAGCCGTTGCGCCCGGTATCGGCCGCTCACTCGTGGAGACTGCCCGCGGCTTATTGATGCATGAGATCGTGCTCGATGGGGAGCGTGTCGCCGACTACCTGATCGCCGCTCCCACCGAATGGAATTTCCACCCGCAGGGAGTGCTGGCCGATCATCTGCTGGGGCAAGAGGCCGGGAATCGCGACTCGCTGTTGCGGCGTGTCGCGCGCGCCGTCGCAGCGCTCGATCCCTGCGTGCCCTGGGAACTGGAATGGGCATGAAAATACTGGTGCTGGGCATCGGCAACACGCTGCTTGCAGACGAAGGCGTGGGCGTCGTAGCCATGCGCGAACTGGAAGCACGATTCGGTGCTCGCGCGGATATGGAATTCCTCGATGGCGGCACACTGTCTTTCACGCTGGCCGTGCCGATCAGCGAATGCGCTGACCTACTGGTGATCGATGCCGCCGAGCTTGGTTCGCCACCGGGAACGGTGCGCAGTTTCGAGGGCGAGGAAATGGATCGTTTCCTGGGAGCAAATCGCAAGAGCAGCGTGCATGAAGTGGGGCTGCTCGATCTGATGTTGGTCTCGCGCCTCACCGGACACTGGCCGGAGCAACGCGCCCTGATCGGCATCCAGCCGGCAGTGGTGGATTGGGGCGAGGCGCTGACGCCGGCGGTCGCGGCAGCACTGCCGGAAATATGCGCCACCGCCTCCGAGATCATCGGACGTTTTGCGAGTCACCCAGATGCGGCAATTTAAAAGAGCCGTCATTGCGAGGAGCGCCTTTAGCCGCGAGCAAAGCGTGGCGGGACCTGGCAATCCAGGTGTTTTTTTACTCATAAGGCATTTTTGATTAACTGGATTGCTTCGCTTCGCTCGCAGTGACGGCGCCTCCTCGCAATGACAAGGAGAGCGTCATTGCGAACGTAGTGAAGCAATCCAGAGATTTTCTTTGAGTCTGGTACTGCACCGACTGGATTGCCGCGTCGGCTACGCCTCCTCGCAATGACGTGTGCTGAACCTGGCGGCTAATCAGATCATCGTATGAGTTGACCCAGGCAGATTAGCCGCGCAGAATACTCCTGCGTTCCCCGACCACGAGGAGGCAACATGAAGCAGGCACAGCAACCGGAGGCATTGCCCGGAACCGTAGGCGAAGGCTTGGCGCAGCGCGGTATCAGCCGCCGCGAATTCCTGAAATTCTGCACCTCTCTGGCCGCACTGCTGGCGCTGCCGCCTTCGATGGCAAGCGCAGTGGCCGAGGCCATCAGCAAAGCGCGGCGGCAATCGGTGATCTGGCTTTCTTTCCAGGAATGCACCGGCTGCACCGAATCCATCACGCGTTCGCATTCGCCGACGCTGGAAAACCTGATCTTCGACCTGATCTCGCTCGACTACCACCACACGCTGCAAGCCGCTTCGGCTGAGGCTGCCGAACATGCGCGTGAGCAGGCGATGCAGGACAATGCCGGCAAATATCTGCTGGTGGTAGATGGCTCGATTCCGCTGGGCAATCCCGGCTTCTCCACCATCGCCGGCATCAGCAACCACGACATGCTGGTGGAGACGGCAAAGGGCGCGGCAGCCATCGTTGCGGTGGGAACCTGCGCGGCCTTCGGCGGCATCCCCAAGGCCGACCCGAACCCGACGGGCGCGGTTGCGGTGGGCGACATCGTCAAGGACAAACCCATCATCAATGTCCCCGGCTGCCCGCCGATCCCGGTGGTGATGACCGGGGTGCTGGCGCACTTCCTGACTTTCGGCAGCATCCCCGAACTGGACGAGTTGGGCCGCCCGAAATCTTTTTACGGCGAAACGATCCATGACCGTTGTTACCGCCGCCCGTTCTACGACCAGGGCAAGTTCGCAAAGAGCTTCGACGACGAGGCGGCGCGGAAGGGCTGGTGCCTGTTCGAGCTCGGCTGCAAAGGGCCGGTGACCTACAACGCCTGCGCCACGACGAAGTGGAACGATGGTACCAGCTTCCCCATCCAGTCCGGCCACGGCTGCATCGGCTGTTCAGAGCCGAATTTTTGGGATGCCGGGCCACTCTACAAGGCCTTGTCCATGCCGGTGTCGGCGACACCCGCTATGCTGGGTACGGCAGCAGCAGCCGGCGTGGCAGCAGGGGTGGTTATCACCTGGCACAACCGTTCGGCCAAGGCTGCTGCAAAAACGGCACACGAAAAAGTGACCGTGCAGGATCTGGCGCGGGAGGACAAATGAGCCATCTCGATCTCCTGACCTTCGCGCGCGGCAGCGCGCTGAACTGGGCCTTGATGCTGTGCGTCGCGGGCGTCGTGCTGCGCCTGTTCGAGATCTTCGCGCTCGGCCGCAAGGCAGATCTGGCAAGGCCTCGCACAGTCAGCCCCGGCAGCGGCTGGCGCACCATGGCCACGCGCTCGTTGCCGCCGGAAGGCATGCTGAAACGCGACCCGGTGACTTACATCGGCGGTTATGTGTTCCACCTTGGGCTGCTGGTGACGATTTTCTTTTTCGCGCCGCACGTCGAATTCATCCGCAGCATGACGGGGCTCGGCTGGCCCGGGCTGCCTGCGCCGCTGGTCGATGCTCTGGCGGTGGCGGCGATGATGGCTTTGGGCATTCTGCTGGCGCACCGCCTCAACAACCCGGTGAAGCGCATGCTGTCCGGCAACGGTGATTACCTGGCCTGGGCGTTGACGCTGCTGCCGTTGCTGACCGGCTACCTGGCCTATCACCACCTGCTGTCGGAATACACCCTGATGCTGGCGCTGCACCTGTTCTCGGCAGGGCTGCTGCTGGCGTTGCTGCCGTTCACCAAACTGTTCCACACTTTCTCCCTGTTCATCTCGCGCTGGTACAACGGCGACATCTCCGCGCGCAAAGGTGTGGCGTCATGAGTGCAACTCTTGCGAGAGGCATCAACGCCTTCAAGGAAGTGATCGATGCTCCGATTGCCAGCTTCTTCTCCAGTTGCGTGCATTGCGGGCTGTGTGCCGAGGCGTGTCTGTTCTACACCGAAACCGGCGAGGCGAAATACACGCCGATCCACAAACTGGAACCGCTGCGCCGCGTCTGGCAGCGGGAATATACCCTGCTGGGCAGCCTGGGCAAACTGCTCGGCCTGTCCAAACCGGTGACGGACGCAGAGCTGGCGGAGTGGGAGCCGCTGGTCTATGACAGTTGCACCCTGTGCGGACGTTGCTCCATGGTCTGCCCGGTGGGCAATGACATCACCTACATGATCCGCAAGATGCGCGAAGGCATGTCCGCCTCGGGGCATGCGCCGGACGACCTGATCGCCGCGACGACACGCGCCGTCACCATCGGCAGTCCGATGGGCGTCAAGTGGCCGGCGGTGCAGGCGCAGATCAAACACGCGCAGGCCGACACCGGCATCGAGGTGCCGGTGGAACGCGAGGGCGCAGACTATCTGGTGTTGATGTCCTCGATGGAAATCATCAACTTCCCCGAATACCTGTCCGCGCTAAGCCGCATCTTCAAGCAGGCAGGGGTGACTTGGACGCTGGCCGCAGACGCGTTCGAAGCGACCAACAGCGGCATCCAGATCGGCTCCTCCGATCTGGCGCGCGAGATCGTCAGCCGCATCGTGGTGGCGGCCGAGCGCTTGAAGGTCAAGTGCGTGATCAGCCCGGAATGCGGCCATGCCTTTACCGCGTTGCGCTGGGAA
>JAGWMH010000145.1 GCA_028871775.1 Betaproteobacteria bacterium | reverse complement strand
GCGCGATAACGTGTCCGTGATACTGGCCAAGGTTAACGGCGACTTCTCCGCACCGCGTGGCTGGCTGGAGAAATTGTTGTCCTGGTTTAAAAATTGAGTTGCAGGATTCGAGAATTAAGTTACGGGGATCGATGATATGGCGGCGAAACTGATACTTAGCATGGATGGCGTGGTGCTGCAGGAATACACCCTGAATAAGGAGCGTATGACGGTGGGGCGCAAACCGCATAATGATATTGCAATTGACAATCTTGCTGTCAGCGGCGAGCACGCTGCAATAGTAACCATACTCAATGATTCGTTTCTGGAGGATCTGGACAGCACCAACGGGGTGATGGTGAATGGCGTGCAAATCAAGAAGCATTTTCTCCAGAACAACGACGTGATTGAAATCGGCAAGTACAAGCTGAAATACATGAATGAACAGCAGGGCCAGGCTACCGCCGCCGATTTTGAGAAAACCATGGTGTTGCGCGCGCCGGTTAAAACACCGCAAGCCAAGGCGCCCGTGGCGGGCACTGAAGCGCATATGAAAACGCAGGTGAACCTTCCGCCGGCACCATCCGCATTCGCGGCGACTGGAAAATTTGAAGCGGTAAAACCGCAAGCTGCCGCTGCCCGGCCAGTTGCGGCGCCGGCGGCGCCCGCGCCCGCACAGCCGACTGCGCCCTCACCCCCACCCGCACAGCCGGCTGGGGCTGGTCCTCTGGCTGCGGTGCAGATACTCAACGGCCCGAATGCCGGCAGGGAGCTTGATCTGGTAAAGAACCTGACCACTCTGGGTAAGCCCGGCGTGCAGGTGGCGGTTTTGACGCGCCGCCCGCATGGTTATTTCATCACCCACGTGGAAGGGGCAAGTTATCCGACGCTCAATGGCAAGGCACTGGATGAACATCAGCATCAACTGAATGACCACGATATCATCGAGCTGGCAGGAATCAAGATGGAGTTCTATTTCAAAAATTAATGGAGTGCTCGCATATTGTCCGCATATCGGCATATTGATGGAACACACCACTCGATAGATATGCCGGCAGGGTCGGGGGAAACCGTGTGAAACAGCATGCACTGCTAATCGGGCTTGGCTTGGCGCTGGTCTTGGTGTTTCTGGGTAACGCCGCAAAGTTTTACCAAATCGGATTCATCCAGCAACTGGATGACATGCTTTACGATTACCGCTTGCGGCTGACCATGCCGCGCGATGTGGACAACCGCATCGTCATCCTTGATATTGACGAAAAGAGTCTCAAGGAAGAGGGGCGCTGGCCGTGGAGCCGTGATCGCCTGGCGTTGCTGATGGATAAGCTGTTTGACCGCTACGACATCGCGGTGGCCGGATTCGACGTGGTGTTCGCGGAAAAGGATGAAAGCTCCGGACTCAAGACATTGCAGGAATTGGGGCGCAACCAGCTCAGGGATGTGCCGCAGTTCCAGTCCGCCTTGGCGCAAATCCGGCCGCAACTGGATTACGACAATCTGTTCGCCGGCAAGATCAGGAACCGCAAGGTTGTGTTGGGGTATTACTTCACCACCAGCATGCAGGGCAGCGGGAAAAACGTGTCAGGTGCGTTGCCAGAAGCGGTGTTTCCGCCCGGCACGTTCAAGGGGCGTCCGATCGGCTTTACCCTGTGGGACGGCTACGGCGGCAACCTGCCGGAATTGCAGAAGAGCGCGGCCAGCGCGGGCCATTTCAACCCGCTGGTAGATTTCGACGGTGAAGTGCGGCGTGTGCCGATGATCGTGGAATTCAATGATGCTTATTATGAATCCCTGTCACTCGCCATGGTGCGCGCCCTGCTGGGTTTTCCGAAATTGATACCGGGTTACGCGAGCAGCAGTGGTTCCGGTTATGCAGGCCTGGAATGGCTCGATCTGGGAGCTGCGCAGGGCAATTTCAGAATCCCGGTGGATCAGGATGTGAGCACACTGGTGCCTTATCGTGGCAGGCGGGGCAGTTTCCGCTATATTCCTGTCGCCGATGTGTTGCATGACCGCATTCCGCCGGAAGAACTGAAAAACAAGATCGTGTTGATCGGTACTTCTGCACCGGGGCTGATGGATATGCGTTCCACTCCGGTTGATGCGGTGTATCCCGGGGTGGAAATACATGCCAACATGATTGCCGGCATTCTCGACCAGAATATCAAACAGAAGCCACCCTATGTGCTGGGGGCTGAAGTTGTGCTGCTGCTGGTCATCGGTGTGGTGTTGAGTTTGTTGTTGCCGCTGTTAAGCCCGGTACAAACCACGCTGTTTACGGTGGTTACGTTAGCGGCCGCGCTGGCGGGCAATATGGCGATCTGGCATTACGCTAATCTGGCCCTGCCCCTGGCCAGCGGTGTGCTGATGATATTGGGGCTGTTCGCGCTGGACATGTCTTACGGCTATTTCGTCGAAACGCGCATCAAACGGCAGATTACCAGCCTGTTCGGGCAGTACGTGCCGAGCGAACTGGTTGACGAGATGAGCAAGCATCCCGAGCAGGTGTCCATGGAGGGCGACAGCCGCGAGATGACCATCCTGTTTTCGGATGTGCGCGGTTTCACCACCATTTCCGAGGGGTTGGACGCCAAAGAACTTACCCTGCTGATGAACGAGTTCCTCACCCCGCTGTCGCGCGTGGTCTACAAGCACCGTGGTACCATAGACAAGTACATGGGGGATTGCATCATGGCGTTCTGGGGCGCGCCGCTGCATGATCCGGAACATGCGAAACATGCGATCCTGGCGGGCATCGAGATGCAGCAGACATTGCAGGGATTGCAGCCACACTTCAAGGAACGCGGCTGGCCGGAAATTCATGTCGGGGTCGGCATCAACACGGGCAGGGTAAGCGTGGGCAACATGGGTTCGGAGGTGCGCGTGGCCTATACGGTCATGGGCGATGCAGTCAATCTCGCCTCGCGCCTGGAAGGCATTACCAAACAATACGGCGTGGGCGTCGTAGTGGGCGAAAACACCAGAGATGCCGTGCCGGATTTTGTGTACCGTGAGCTTGACCAGGTGCGGGTAAAAGGCAAGGACAAACCGGTCGCCATTTATGAGCCGATAGGCTTGAATGGGCAGGTGGACAAGACGGTGCTGGAAGAGATCAAGCTGTTCCATCAGGTACTGAAGCTGTATCGCAAGCAGGATTGGGATCAGGCAGAGTTGCAGTTGTACAATTTGCAGCGCATGTTCCCGGAATGTAAGCTGTACAAAGTCTATGCCGAGCGGGTTGCGTATTTCCGGGGTAGTCCACCGGACGCTGATTGGGATGGGGTATTTGTCTTTCAGACGAAATAGTGGGCAAACCAAATAACCGGCAAACCAAATAGCCGGTCTGGATAGTTGATGATTAAACTCAGAATACTCGGTTGTAGCGGCGGCATAGGGGGTAACGCGCGTACCACCTCCATGCTGCTGGGCAACGACATATTGATCGATGCCGGCACCGGCGTGGGCGAGCTCAGCCTGACCGAGCTGAGCATGATAGACCATGTCTTCATTACCCACTCCCATCTCGACCACATCGCTTGCATCCCCTTTCTGGTGGACAGTGCGGGTTTCATGCGCGACAAGCCGTTGACCGTCCATGCCACCGAGGCGACGCTGGAAATCATCAGGCAACATATATTCAACTGGAAAATCTGGCCGGACTTCACCCATATTCCCAATACACTGCGGCCGTTCATGCGCTATAACACGATACAACTGGGGCAGACTGTGGAACTGCAAGGGCGCAGGATTACCGTGTTGCCGGCCAACCATGTGGTGCCGGCGGTAGGATTCCAGATTGACAGCGGGGCAACCAGCCTGGTGTTCAGCGGCGACACCACCACCAACGATGCGCTGTGGAAAGTGGTCAACGGCATCGCCAACCTGCGTTATCTCATTATCGAAACCGCTTTCTGCAATGCGGAAAAAGAACTGGCGGTGCGCTCCAAACATCTATGCCCCAGCATGCTGGCTGAAGAGTTGCTCAAGCTCAAGCTAAATCCGGAAATTTACATCACCCACCTCAAACCCGGGGAAGTCGAACTGACCATGCAGGAAATCGGCGAATGCGTACGCGGATTCACACCAAGAATGTTGCAAAACGGGCAGGTGTTCCAGTTTTAGTACCTGGTACGGATAGATAAAATGATAAGTGGTATGCTGGACATCAGGATGCTCGCCGCGCTGAAGCCGATTTCATCGTTCAGCCCGGCGCGCCTGCGTGAGCTGCTCGACTACTGTCATTTGGAAACATTTGCCCAGGGGCAAGACCCGTTTAAGCTGCATGGTCTGCACGGGCAGTCTGTGTATCTGCTTCAGGGTGAACTGGAACTGGTGTACGAGGACGGCAACCGCATGATTATCCGCGCCAATACTGAATGGGCCAAACACCCGCTGGGCAAGCGCCAGCCTGAGATTATCAGCGCCACCGCGCTGAGTGGCATTCAGTTATTGCGCATAGACGATGATATGCTCGACAAAATGGTAACTTGGGATCAATTCGTTCCGCATGTTGGAATCAAGCCGATGCCTGGCATGGAGGCGGCGTCCGATGCCTCTGCCAGCGTAAAGCGCCTGTTGAACTCCGGCATGTTCAGTGCGGAGAATCTCAAGAATGGCCCGTTCGCCCACCTGCCGCCGGCGAACATCGGACAGTTGATCGACCGCATCGAGCCGATTACGGTGTGGGCCAACGACGTCATCATCCGGGAAAACGATGAAGGTGATTATTACTACATGATCGAAAGCGGCAGAGCCCAGGTTACCCGCCTAGTGGGGGGCGTCAACATGCTGCTGGCGGAACTCAAGGCCGGCGATGTGTTCGGCGAGGAGGCGCTGGTTTCCGGTGCCGTGCGCAACGCCACGGTAACGATGCAAACCAATGGCATGCTGTTGCGCTTGAAGCGGCAGGATTTTTTCGAGTTGATGCAGGAACCGCTGTTGCGTCGCTTGAACTATGTGGATGCCAAAAAAAAGTTGCGCAGGGTGCAATATGGATAGATGCGCGCCTTCCGTCGGAATACCGTTACGATAAATTGCGGGGTGCGATCAATGTACCGCTGAACGATATCCGCAGCGCAATCGGTGTGCTCAACAAGAGCCCTACCTATATTGTCTACTGCCAGAGTGGACGGCGCAGCTCGGCT
>JAGWMH010000144.1 GCA_028871775.1 Betaproteobacteria bacterium | reverse complement strand
AATCAAGGCCAGCGCCTGCAACATGGCAAGCATTGAAAAATATTTCTGCTGTTTCAGAAAAATCGGGTTGAACAGGTTGATCTGCTGGCTCACAGTACCCGCCTTTCGAGCCGCAGTGCCGCACCCAAGGCAAAAAATGCCTGCGCGGCATATTCGCTGTCAGCCAGTGCAGGCACTGCGCTGATGTCCAGCACCTGCGCCAGATCAAGCTGCTCCACCGGCACCTCCAGGCTGGCGGCGAGCATCGGCACCAAACCCAATTGTTCCGGCGCGGAAACCAGCAAACGCTTTATCGAAATGTTGCTGAACTGGCGGCTGAAATAGTCCAGGGAGCGGTGCAATTCCAGCTCCACGCGCTCCATGTACTGCTGGCGCAGACCCTCGTCTGCATCCTGCAATTGCCCTGTGGTAATTTCGATACGGCGCGAAAAATACAGCTCGCCTTCGCTGGTGATGGTGAGTATCCCGCCGCTGTCATCGAATGCCAGCACCACCAATCCCCGCTCACCTTCCTCAAACAATGAGGCAATATTGCGCTGCGCCATCTCCGGAATGTCAACCACCCTGAGATCAATCTTTGCTTTCTCAAACAGGGCGATGCGTTTTTTTATGACATCGTTGGGCGCCGCGACTGCAAAGAGAGATTGCGGGCGGTCCACACCATTTTTACTGGCAGGAATTTGCAACACATCCACAGTAGCGTCATCTATGTGGTAACTCAGCGAATCTTTAATGCGCCACCGGATGGCCGCCTTGAGCTCGTCCACCGGAATATCGGGTGCCTCCACCAGCAACATCTGGTATTCGCCGGGGGCAAGCAGCGTCATGAATTGAGAATCAGGAATGTGTGCATCCTTGCGGAGTTTTTCCAGCACTGCCGGCGTCACCTGCTCCACGGGATGGAAGGCGCACATTGCCACGCGCGGCAGCTTGCCTTTGGCATATTTCAGGTGAGCGAAAAAGACACCGTTTTTGTTGATACAGATAGCGAACCAGCCTGCATGGGCATTTCGGCTGAGTAAATCGGACAAGACCGGGATTTGCATAATCAACCAGTAATTAACTCAACAACCTGTGTTGTCGAGTAGCTTTCAACTTTTTCAACAAGTACGGCAACCCCCTAAAAAACATCTGTGGTAAGAACTGCCAAGGTCAAAAACTTGATGCATCCAGCAACGGCTGACCTAATACTCGCATATACAAGCCCTTATTGCAATAACTTAATCATTTTTCTACTTATGCTTTACCCCGCCTCCTGAATATTGAACTTACCCCTCATAACCAAGCATCCTGTTCAGTTCCCTCCACCCTGGCGCGTCGGCAACGCCGCCGTTGCTTTCTTCCTCATTGACAAACTCTACTGTGCAGTCAAACTCCTGCGGCAACATCGGCTCCTGTGCAGCCTGCAACCTTTCCAGCACGGCAATGCCGGCCTCGGATGCATCGTTAGCCTCTATGCGTCGTTGCACGATGCGCGCCCTCAAGGTGGCTTCACTTGCCTGCACCGAGGCGATGGCGAACGGAACCGCCAAATCATGTGCGAGCTCGCGAAATTGTTTGCGCTCTTCCTGTTTGAGAAAGGCCGCATCCACAATGGCCGGGAAGCCCGCCATGAGCAGCTCGCGCGCCAGCTCGCGGAGGCGCGCGTAGGTGCGCCGCGTCGCGTCGGCGCCATAGATGCCGCTGCCGAGGGACGAGCGGCTGTCCGCCGATGGCGCCAGCCCGAACAGGCGCTTGCGCTCTACATCGGAGCGGATACGGATTGCCTGCAGCCGTTCCAGCGCGGCCTGCGCAAAGGTGGTCTTGCCGGAACCCGGCAGACCATGGGTGATGATCAGCGCTGGCCGGTGCCGGGCGAGGTATGCCTCGCCCAGTTCAAGATAGCTGCGGCAGGCTGCCAGCGCGTCCGCTGCATCGCGTTTTGACATGCCCGGCTGGGAGGCACGGATAGCGCTGACCTTGGCGCGCACCGCGGCGCGGTAGGCAACATAGAAGCGCAGCACGGATACACCGCCGTAATCGCCGGTGGCTTCCAGATAGGCATTCAAGAAGCGGTAGGCAAATTCGGGCCGCTTGCGATGCAGCAGGTCCATGACGGTGAAGGCGGCTTCGTCCATCACGTCAATCCAGCGCAGCGCGGAGTTGAACTCGATGCCGTCGAAGGGAATGGGTTCGTCGCCGATAAGCGCGATATTGCCGAGATGGAGATCGCCGTGGCACTCGCGCACGCAGCCCTGCGCACGGCGCTCCCCGAAGCGCTTTTCGCAGGCGGCATAGGCAACCTCGGTGGCGCGGCGCAATGCAGCCACTGCCTCCAGGTCGGCTGGCTGTCTCAGCAACGGCCGCAATTGCTCAAAATTTTGCAGTGTGGATGCGTGTATGGCAGCGGCACTGCCGAACGCCGAGCCTGCTTCCGCCGCGGGCAGCCCGCCGTGGAAACGCGCAAGCGTGGCGGCGAGGCTGTCCAGGTGCCGGGGCAAAATTTTGCCGCGCGCAAGCAGCCGGTCCATCTGCCTGGCGGAAGAAAAGCGCCGCATCCTGACGGCATATTCAATGGACGGCTGCGCGCCCAGTTCAGGCGTTTCAGGATTGCCGCCGATGGAAATGACATCGAGGTAGATCTTGGGCGCCAGGCGGCGGTTGAGGCGGATCTCTTCGGCACAGTAAAAGCGGCGTGCCTCCAGAGTAGTAAAGTCGAGAAAGCCCAGATCGAGCGCCTTCTTGATCTTGTACGCGTAGCGCCCGGCCAGCAACACCCATGAGATATGCGTTTCAATCAGCCGCACGGCTCTTGCCGGATGCGGATAGCGGCGGCTGTCCAGCAAGGCGGCGACCAGTTTGCGCTGGGCCGGGTAATCGCTCTGGCAACTATCCATCTGGCATTATCGTGTTAGCGGAACACAACCGGACAGCATTACGCAGGTCGTGTTCACAACCCGCTCAGCACCTTGATATGGGCCGTTGCGCTGCGCCCCAGGGCGTGCAGGGCATAGCCGCCTTCCAGCACGGAAACGATGCGGCGGCTGGCGTAGCGGGCGGCAAGCTCCTTGATCTGCTCGGTCACCCAGACATAATCGGCTTCCCGCAAGCCGAAGCCGCCCATGTCGTCCTCCCGGTGGGCGTCGAACCCCGCGGAAAAAAACAGCATCTGCGGCCGGAAGCGCTCCAGCGCCGGCAGCCAGCGCTCCGTCACCGCGGCGCGGAATTCGACGCCCGAGGTTCCCGCCGGGAGCGGGACGTTGATGATGTGGTCGTTGCCGCTGTCGGCGCCGCAATAGGGATAGTAGGGATGCCGGAAAGTGGAACACAGCATCACGCGCGCATCGTCGTGAAAAATATTTTCCGTCCCGTTGCCGTGGTGCACGTCGAAGTCGGCGATGGCCACCCGCTGCAAACCGTGTTGTTCCAGGGCGTGCGCCACCGCCACCGCGACATTGTTGAAGATGCAGAAACCGGCGGCGCTGTTGCGCCCGGCGTGGTGCCCGGGGGGCCGTATATTGCAGAAAGCATTTTCCGCCTTGCCGGGCATCACCAGGTCTACCGCCAGCACTGCCGCCCCGGCGGCGCGCAGCGCAGCCTCCAGGCTGTGCGGGTTCATCGCGGTATCGGCATCGAGGTAAACCAGCCCGACGCTTGGCGCATGCTTGAAGATCGTCTCGATATAGCCGTGCCCGTGGGCGCGCGCCAGCTGTTCCTTGGTTGCCCGTGGCGCCTCGTGCCGGTCAAGGAATTGCAGCAGGCCGGAGGTGATCAGCTGATCCTCGATCGCCTGAATCCGTGCAGGGCACTCGGGATGATCCGCCCCCATGTCGTGCATTAGGCAGGCGGGGTGGGTAATGTAAGCGGTATGCATAAGGGTGCCACTAAAAATTCACATTTCATCCCAACTGCTGCGTTGCGGCAGCGGGGTAAGCAGGCAAGCCGCATAGCGGCTGCTCACAAAAAATTTCTTGCTTACATATTAACGTATATGCGGCGCTGCGAAATTTTTTCCACGCCTTGCATTTGGGCGAACTCTGAATTTTTAGAGGCACCCTCAGTGAACAACCGTATTACCTGGCGCCTGACCAGCCATCACGCCCGTGCGGGCTCGAAGCTCGCGTCCAGGTTCAGGTCGTCGCAGTAATCGAGAAAATTTCCGCGCAAGGTGGGGATGTGAACATCGGCATGAATGCCCACCGTCATGGTGACGGAAAACATGGGTGTGCCGGTATGCGGCGCCGGGTAGGTGTCGGTCTGGAGTTCTTCGATATTGATCCCGTTTCTGGAGAAGAAAGCGGCCAGATCGCGAACGATGCCGGGATGATCCATGGCCACGACATCCACCGTATAGGGAACCGCCGGTTGCGTCCGCTCCCGTTGCCTGGTTCGTTTGTGAATGATGGTGAGCCCCAACTGGTCGCCCAGCGACTCCATCTGCCCATCGAGCTTGGAAAGCGCGTTCCATGGGCCGGAGAGCAGCATGATCAGGGCGAACTGGCCGCCCAATACGGCCATGCGGCTTTCTTCGATATTGCATCCGCTCTCGGTGATCCTGCTCGAAAGCCGGTCGACGAGGCCGACTTTGTCTTCTCCCGAAGCGGTGATCACCAGATAATTATTTTGAGTTTCCATGGTCATGGCTTGCTGAAAGGCAAAGGTTGAACGGGCTCCAGTGTAATACCCAAAACGATAATGTGCCAGTGAGCGCGGGAGTGCATAAAAAACCCCGGCATGCTCTCCATCCCGCTCTAATCCTGCTCCAAATCATCCATTCTCAGATACCATTGTGCACCACTCATACTTTTTGTGAACTCCGTCATGGCGGACTGTTGCGAAGACAAAGCCTGCGCACTCGATGCGCTGAGAAACCGGCAAAGCGCGACTCTCAAGATCGTGCTCGGCATCAATGCCGTGATGTTCGTGGTCGAATTGGTTGCGGGAATGATGGCGGGCTCGACTGCACTGCTGTCCGATTCCCTCGATAATCTGGGCGACGCCTTGACCTATGGCCTCAGCCTCTATGCTATTTCTCGCGGCCTGCGCTCAAAAGCCAAGGTCGCCTTGTTCAAGGGTGTGCTGATTCTGACGGCCGGACTCTTCGTTCTCTGCCAAGTGGTTTACCGGATCGCTGTTCCGGTTATCCCGACCTA
>JAGWMH010000143.1 GCA_028871775.1 Betaproteobacteria bacterium | reverse complement strand
TCAACTACCGTTACGCCGATTCCAGGGAGGCGCAGGTGTTCGTCGGCGTGCAGGTGCGCGATCCGTCCGAGACCGACAAGCTGGTTGCGACACTGAAGAAACACAATCTGCCGACGCAGAATTTCACCGACAACGAAATGGCCAAGCTGCATGTGCGCCACCTAGTCGGCGGGCATGCGCCCGGTGTGCGGGACGAGATCATGTTCCGTTTCGAGTTTCCGGAACGCCCCGGCGCGCTGATGAATTTCCTCAACAGCATGAACCACAGCTGGAACATCAGCCTGTTCCACTACCGCAACCACGGCGCGGATTACGGGCGCGTGCTGGTCGGCATGCAGGTGCCGCATCACGACAAGAAGGCGCTACGCACCTTCCTCGACAAGCTCGGCTACCGCTACTGGGACGAGAGCGACAATCCGGCATACCGGCTGTTCCTGGGATAAGCCAAAAGTGCGCACGGACTCTTTCCGTGATTATGTGCTGGAACAACTCGTCGGTTTCGACGGCCTGCGCTGCCGTGCGATGTTCGGCGGCAGCGGTTTGTATAGCGGCGAACAGTTCTTCGGCATCGTGTATGACGGCAGGCTGTATTTCAAGACGCACCCCGATACCTTGCCGGATTATTTGAGCCATCATTGCGCCGTGTTCGCGCCTTCCGAAAAACAGGTCTTGAAGAACTACCGCGAGGTTCCCGCAGATATACTGGAAGATGCGGAACAGTTGAGCGCATGGGCGAGGAAGGCGGCGCGGCCATGAGCACGCAAACTATGAAGCAAGGCATTCGCAAAAACATTCTCGCGCAGCGCGAGCAACTCTCACTCGGCACGCGCGCGGCGCACAGCGCGGCGATCACCGGACGGCTGTTGCAACTGCCCGAGTATCAGCACGCAGACGCGGTGCTGGGCTACATGAATTTCGGCGCGGAGTTCGCCAGCGAGCTCTGGGTGGCGCGGGTGCTGGCGGAGGGCAAACGGCTGGCCTTGCCCAAGGTGAACCATCACACCGACTGTCTTGATCTGTATTGGGTGGATGATCTCGAGAACCAGCTGGCGGAGGGATTGTGGGGAATACGCGAACCGATAGTCGAGCGCTGCGAACGGCTGACTGTTACATATGGGGTAGAATTCGTCCTGCTGCCGGGGGTGGCGTTTACCCGCGACGGCGCGCGGCTGGGCTATGGCAAAGGCTATTACGACAAGCTGCTGGCGCGCATGGTGCATTGCCCCGCGCTGGTCGCTGCGGCATACTCCATGCAGCTCGTCGAGGACATTCCGCAGGAAGCGACCGACCGCAAGGTGGAATGGCTGGTGACAGAAAACGAGACGATAGATTGTGCAGCGTGATTGATGGATTCCCTGAATTCGCGGGAATGACGAGGCTGAAGGAACAGGACAATGGAAAACGATATCCCTGACATTGATCCACAGGAAACCCGGGAATGGCTCGACGCGCTCGATTCGGTGCTGGAGCACGAAGGCCCGGAACGCGCGCATTACCTGATCAGCCAGTTGATCGACAAGGCGCGCCTGGCCGGCACCGACCTGCCGATCAGCGCGACCACGCCCTATCTGAACACCATCCCGCTCGACAAGGAGGAGCGCTCTCCCGGCAACCATGAGCTGGAGCACCACATCCGCGCGCTGACGCGCTGGAACGCGATGGCGCTGGTGCTGAATGCCAACCGCGAATCTTCCGGGCTGGGCGGGCACATCGCCACCTTCGCCTCGGCGGCCACGCTGTACGACGTAGGCATGAATCATTTCTTCCACGGCAAGACCGAAAACCACGGCGGTGACCTGGTGTATTTCCAGGGACATTCTTCGCCCGGCATCTATGCGCGCGCCTTCCTCGAGGGCCGGATCGGCGAGGCGCAGATGCACAAATTCCGCCAGGAATCCGAAGGCGGTGGCCTGCCGTCCTATCCGCATCCGTGGCTGATGCCGGACTTCTGGCAGTTTTCCACCGTATCTATGGGGCTGGGGCCGCTGATGGCGATCTACCAGGCGCGCTTCATGCGTTACCTGGAACATCGCGGCATCGCGCAGACCGCTGGGCGCAAGGTGTGGGCATTCCTCGGCGACGGCGAGACCGACGAACCGGAATCACTGGGTGCGATTTCGCTGGCGGGACGCGAACGCCTCGACGACCTGATCTTCGTCGTCAACTGCAATCTGCAACGCCTCGACGGCCCGGTGCGCGGCAACGGCAAGATCATCCAAGAACTGGAAGGCGTGTTCCGCGGCGCGGGCTGGAACGTCATCAAGGTGGTGTGGGGCAGGCATTGGGATAGGTTGTTGGCCAAGGACAAGAACGGCCTGCTGCAGAGGCGCATGGAAGAAGTGGTGGACGGCGAATACCAGACCTACAAGGCCAGGGACGGCGCGTATGTGCGCCAGCATTTCTTCGGCAAATATCCGGAACTGCTGGAAATGGTCGCGGACATGTCCGACGATGAACTGTGGCGGCTGAACCGCGGTGGCCACGACCCATATAAAGTATATGCCGCCTATGCGGCGGCGGTGAAACACAGCGGCCAGCCCACGGTGATCCTGGCCAAGACGGTCAAGGGTTACGGCATGGGTGCATCCGGCGAGGCGCAGAACCCGACCCATCAGCAAAAGAAGATGGATCTGGATTCGCTGCGCAAATTCCGCGACCGCTTCAACCTCCCGCTGACCGACGCGCAGGTGGAAAGCCTGAATTTCTACCGGCCGCCCGAAGACAGCCTGGAGATGAAATATCTCAGCGAGCGCGGCAAGACGATGGGCACGGTGCCTTTGCGCAAGCCGCGCGCCAAGCCATTGCAGGTGCCGGGACTGGATGCTTTCGAGGTGCTGCTGAAAGGCACCGAAGACCGCGAGATTTCCACCACGATGGCGTTCGTGCGCATGCTCGGCATCCTGGTGAAGGACAAGAATATCGGCAAGCAAATCGTGCCCATCGTGCCGGACGAATTGCGCACTTTCGGTATGGAGGGCATGTTGCGCCAGATCGGCATCTTCTCGCAGGTCGGGCAGCTTTACACGCCGCAGGATGCCGACCAGTTGATGTTCTACAAGGAAGACAAGCACGGCCAGATCCTGCAGGAAGGCATCACCGAGGCGGGTGCGATGTCCTCGTGGATCGCCGCCGCGACTTCTTACGCGAACCACGGCACGGCGGCGATCCCGTTCTACATCTACTATTCGATGTTCGGCTTCCAGCGCGTTGGCGACCTAGCCTGGGCGGCGGGCGACATGTGCGCGCGCGGCTTCCTGCTGGGCGGCACCGCCGGGCGCACCACGCTGAACGGCGAAGGCTTGCAGCATCAGGATGGGCACAGCCAGTTGCAGGCCGCGCTGATTCCCAACTGCGTGTCCTACGACCCGGCCTTTGCCTACGAACTGGCGGTCATCATTCAGGACGGGATGCGCCGCATGTATGTGAATCAGGAGGATGTGTATTACTACATCACCGTGATGAACGAAAACTACGCCCACCCGGCCATGCCGAAAGGTGTGGAGGAGGGCATCATCAAGGGCATGTATCTCTTGAGTGAAGGGGCAAGGGACAAGGGGCAAGGGGCAAGGGTACAGCTGATGGGCAGCGGGACGATCTTGCGCGAAGTCATCGCGGCGGCGGAATTGCTGGAGAAGGATTTCGGCGTGGCCGCCGACGTGTGGAGCGTGACCAGTTTCAACGAGCTGCGCCGCGAAGGGCTGGATTGCGAGCGCTGGAACATGCTGCACCCCGAAGCCAGGCGGCGCGCCAGCTATGTCGAGCAATGCCTGGCGCCGCGCAACGGCCCGGTGGTAGCCGCGACCGATTACATCAAGAGCTATGCGGACCAGATCCGACCCTACATTCCGGGGCGCTACAAGGTGCTGGGCACGGACGGCTTCGGCCGCTCCGACACGCGCAAGAAGCTGCGCCGCTTCTTCGAGGTGGATCGCCATTACGTTGCGGTCGCCGCGCTGAAGGCATTGGCGGATGAAGGCACGATAGATGCCAAAGTGGTCAGCAAGGCGATTCACTTGTACAACATCAATCCCGACAAACCTAACCCAGTGACAGTTTAACGTGGCCACCACTTCGACAAAGCTCAGTGCAGGCATCAAACAAGTGCTGGTGCCGGACATCGGCAATTTCAAGGACGTGGAGATCATCGAGGTGATGGTCAAGGCGGGCGACACGGTAAAGGCGGAGGATGTGCTGCTCACGCTGGAAACCGACAAGGCCACCATGGACGTGCCTTCGCCGTTTTCCGGCGTGGTGAAAGAAGTGAAGGTGAAGGTAGGCGGCAAGGTTTCGGAAGGGGCGCTGGTTGCGCTGATTGAGGTAAGCGGAGAGGCGGCGGCAAGCGCCGGCGCTCCTGCCGCGCCCGCGCCGGCAACGAAATCCGTTCCACAGCCGCAGCCCTCCATACCCGCGCCAGCGGCGGTTCCCACCCCTATGCCTCTTCCGCGAGCTACAAGCCACGAGCTATCCTCTACCAGCTCATCAGCCCACGCCAGCCCCTCCATCCGCCGCTTTGCGCGCGAACTGGGCGTCAATCTGCCGCAGGTAAAAGGCAGCGGCGAAAAGGGGCGCGTCACCAGGGAAGACGTGCAGAATTTCGTGAAGGCCGCGTTGGCACAGCCGCGCGGCGCAGGTGGCGGCTTGCAGGTGGCCGAGATGCCGGTGGTGGATTTCGCCAGGTTCGGCGCGGTGGAGAGCAAACCGCTGTCGCGCATCAAGAAACTTTCCGGCGCCTGGCTGCACCGCAACTGGGTTTCCATTCCGCACATCACCCAGCACGACGAGGCCGACATCACCGAGATGGAAGCTTTCCGCAAACAGCTAGGCACGGAATACGCCGCGCAGGGGATCAAGATCACCCCACTGGCCTTCCTGCTCAGGGCAGTGGTGGAGGCCTTGCAGCAATTCCCGGATTTCAATGCTTCGCTGGATGCGAGCGGCGAGAACCTGGTGCTGAAAAAATATTTCCACATCGGCGTGGCGGTGGATACCCCGGAAGGCCTGGTGGTGCCGGTGCTGCGCGACGTGAACCAGAAAGGCATCGTGCAACTGGCCAAGGAATTGGCCGAAATAAGCGGACGGGCGCGCGAGAAAAAAATCACCGCCGCCGAGATGCAGGGCGGCTGCTTCACCATTTCCAGCCT
>JAGWMH010000142.1 GCA_028871775.1 Betaproteobacteria bacterium | reverse complement strand
ATCGTCCCCTCCCCAGCTTGCGGGGGAGGGTTAGGGAGAGGGAAGTGGCTGCTAACCCAACCTACCGCGGCAACTTGATGTGAAACGTTTTTCCTATCGCCTCAACAAATTCCGGACTATCCCACTCGCGAGCTCCGCGAACCTTTTCGAGCACGCGGCCATTGGCGTCAACCAGGACGGTTAAGGGAAGCATGTTGGCTCCCAGCATATTTTCCAGGAACACCTTGCTATCAAGATAGTTCTCAAACGTGGTCTTTGACTGCTTGATGAACGCCGCAGCCGCGTCGCCATCGTCATCGGTTGAGATGCCGATAACATTGAATTGCTTTCCGCCATAGCGGCGATAAAGCCGCTCCAGCGAGCCCATTTCCGCCCGGCACGGCCCGCACCAGCTGGCCCAGACATTGATGATCAGGGGCTTCCCCCGGTAGTCGGAAAACTTTTTTGAATTGCCGGAAATTCCCTGCAACGTCGCTTCGGGAAGATAACCGCCGACCTCGACCTCGCCGGGTGTGCCCGCAAATGCAGTTGCGGATGTTGCTGCTGCCAGGAAAAAACCCAAAAAAATTGCTTTCATGTACAAATCTACCTATTCGTTGAAACACCATGTGCTCATGGATATCGCTGCTGAGGCCAAAGCTTACCATTCGTGCTTGCCGGTCAATCTATTTCAAAAGCGGATGATCCTTGGGCAGTTGTTTTGAATACCAGATTGCAAGTTTGTGCCGCAAGGATTTTTCGGCGACCTGATCTTCCGGCAAGGGTTGAATGACTTTATCATGGACCAGCAGTCTGTAGATGTATAAAAGCTTCTCGCTCGCCGAATCAGTTGCTTCAAACTCGACCACGCCACGCCCCTCCGCATACTTCACGCCTGCGAGCAACGCTTCCTTGAACAATGCTGCTTCATTTTTCAGTTGCTTCATGGCGATCTCCGTTATTTTTTCCAGTTCCGCCGATGGGCGGAAAGCAACTCCATGCCACCGTTCACTATTACCAGAAGCGGATGGTCAGTATTCGCGTTTTGATTGGCTCGCCAGTTCGAACAATTCTGGGCACTGGGAAATGATCGTTTCGGTTCGCCGGGTTACTTCTCCTCAGGCGGCTTCATCGTGCTGAAACTTTGATACAGCAGTGCATCATAGACAAGTTTTAATCCGCCGGCCAGAAAAAATGGGAGGCTGAACAAGGAAGGCACGGCCAGGAAAATGCCTGCCAGTGACGGCGAGACGGCCGCGCCAACCGAGCGCGCGATGGACGTCACACCTGAAGCGGCGGAGCGTTCGTCCGGCGTGACGACCGCCATCGTATACGATTGTCGCGTTGGCACATCCATTTGCGAGATGCTGAAGCGCAAAAGTAAAACAGTGATTGCTAACGGAAGCGTTGGCATCAACGGAACAAGAATTAGCAAAATATTCGATGGCACGTGCGTGAAGACCATCGTGTTGATGAGCCCGATCTTATTGGCAATCCGAACCGCCAGCAAGGCCGAAATACCGGCCAGGACATTAGCCCCGAAAAAGATCGAGCCGATGATGCCAGGGTTCACTCCAAACTTGATATAGAACCAATACGCCATCATGGATTGGACGATCAAGCCGCCTGCAAAGGCGTCTATTGCAAAAAGCGCGCTGAGCTTGAATACCACGCTGCGCGATTTATGCAGTCCAAGCGCACGCGGGGCAGGTTCAGTCCGAGGCGTCGCGGCCACTTCAACGTCACGCGAGAGCAGGAGAAACAGAGCGCCGATGACAAGCCCGCCAATTGAATAGCCCATCAAAACGACGCGGTACGCATCCAGCGCGGGCATCCCGTGGGTTTGCAGCAATTGGGCCAGCCACCCGCCCGACAGCGCGCCCGTTGCCGTCGCAAATGAACCGACGAGGTTGTACCACGCAAAAACCTGCGTACGTTTCCTGTCGGGGAGAAGATGGGACAGGGCCGCCTGCTCAACCGAAAGGAACGGGCCAATCTCGTTGCCACTCGGGCTGATGACGCCGATGATCGCCGCGGCCATGAGCACGACTACGTTGCGCGTGATGAGGAAGACCACACCCGCACCGAGCATGAGCAGCGCACCGGCGATTAAAGTGCGCTTGCGGCCAAAGCGATCCGCCGATGTAGTGAGCCAGAGAGAAATGGCCGCGTCGCCCGCGAGCGTGAGGGTGAAGAGCAGCCCGATTTGCTGTTCGGGCAGGCCAACCTGCGCGAGATACAGTGCGAGGACGACGGAGAGAAACCCGTAACAGAAGAGACGGACAATGCGCGTCGTGAAGAGTATGACGATGTTGTGGTTTGCTTTTATGAATATTCGCCTTTTGCGGTTTGAAGTCTGCACCACGCATACAACGCGTCATAGACTTCAAATTGGTGCTCAAGGTTTTCCATGTCCTCGGGGAAGCGCAGGCTATAGCCGCTGGCAATCGCCTCAAGTCCACGCGCGAGCGGGTCTTTGTCAATATCTTCGGCCACATCTGCGGCGTGGACAATCTTCGCCAGCCGCAAGAGACCCGGCTCTTTCAATCCATACTTGAGAATAATGGACTCAAACGAGCAACGTCCATCCGAGCCATGGCCGAGTTCAACACCAGTTGCATCGAAGGGAATCGCGCCTGTCTCTTTGGCAACCTTCTCAATCTGGCTGGCAGGCACAAATAAAAATTCCGCTTCGTTATCAATGAAGCGCGTGATCAGCCAGGGACATGCGACACGGTCAACGTGCACGTGAGAGCGGGTGATCCATTTCATGGAAATCTCCTTTTCCTCAGAAAGCAGTGAATTATCAGTGTGGATTAGCCTGGACGTCCAATGCCTTCTTAATTCCTTTCGCGAGATCCACGGCCTTTCCCTTGCCCCAGTAATGCAAAAACAGGTAGCGCGGTTGCTCCTGCGCCATGTGTTGGTGAATCGCCACGATATTGATACCTTGCGCCCGCATGGTTTTGAGTATCAATTGCAGCTCATCTTCGAGCATCGCGAAATCGCCGTCGACGACGGCTTCACTGTCTGAGCCGGCAAATGCAGCCCAGGTATTGACGCCCATTTGATTGCCGATCTTGATGCTGTGCATGTTGGCGTTTCGGCCGATTACCACCTTGAACATCCCATTGTTCAACTGCCCCTTCATGCCAAACACAGCCTCCAGTGATGCCGCGGTGATCTTGCTTTCGCCAGTAATCGTGCCCGGGAATTCCGGAGCCGGAACTGGATGGATGGCCCTGATTTCGTCGACCTTGTCATATATTTTTTTCACGCCATTCGCGAGTTGCGCGATCGTTCCCATCCCGCCGATATGCATGAAATACACCCTGGGCTGATCGAAGAAAAAATGGTTGTGCAGCGCGGTGACTTCCAGCCCTGAGTCCAAAGCGGCACTCATAGCTGGGTTGACTTCATCCTCGAACACAACCGTATCGCCCATCATCATCGCTTGCCCATCATGGGTAGGGGTAAAGGCAGCCCATGACGTGAGCCCCATGAAGGGCGGCATGAGCCATTTGTCGACCTGGATTTTGATGTCGCTGCGCGGCCTGGACACTTTATACACATTTTCTTCCTTGTAGAAGCTTCCCTTAAGCCCGGTCAACTGCTCAATCTTAGCGGTATCCAAAGCGCTCGCTGTTTCGGACGCATTGGCCAAAGCCAAGCTGACAAAAAGCATGACAGCGAGCAGGTAACGTAGACAGAAATTGATAGGAGGCATGTGTATCTCCTTTCTGGAAGTGTGACGTGGTAGCATCAGAATGGCTTCATCTGATGAGTCGTTGTATATGTGGGCATCATAATTATTTTCTCGTTTCATTCTATACATGCCGGTGAAACAATGCTACACCTCAACGCATCCATAGCGGATAAATGATTAAGCCGAGGACCGCCGCCGCCGCGACGAGGACCGGTTCCTGCAATTTCTTGAACTTCCATAGAAGTGCAATCGTGACCAAGGTAATCAATGTGGTCGGGATGTCGATGATCGAGCGCTTCGCGAGCACGATCACCGCCCCCGCGATAGCGCCGATTGCCGCTGCCGTAATGCCGTCGACAAAGGCAATCATGCCAGGCACCTTACCGTACTTCTTGAAATAAGGGGCAGGGATGATGGTGAACAAATAGCAGGGCAGGAAAGTCGCGAATGCAGCGACCACTGCACCGGGCAGTCCCGCAACCAGGTAGCCGATGAAACCGACGGTAATCACTACCGGACCCGGCGTGATCATCGCGACCGCCACTGCATCAACGAACTGCTTGTCGGTAAGCCAGTGGTGTTCCGTCACCACACCGCCATACAGGAAGGGAACGATCGCGAGACCGGAGCCGAACACAAACGCACCGGCCTTGGCAAAGAAGATGCCGATCTGTGTCAGCAACGACACATCCATCGTGCCGAAAAGACCGCCTGCCATCGGCAATTGCGTCAATGCAGCGGCGTTCAGGCCTCCTTTGCTCAACCATTTTGGCGGTGCGCGCAAGAACCAGACCAGCACGCCAGCCGCGATGAATAGCCAGGCGACTTCGGATTCGGTCACGACCGTCACAATAACGAGCAGCAGGTAAATCGCCCATAGCAGTTTGTCTTTGCCGATGCTCTTCTCTGTCAGTTTCTTCGCGCTCATCACGATGATGCCGATCACCGCTGCACCGATGCCATAAAAGACTGCCTGCATCCACGACAAGCCGCCGAAGCGCACATACGCCCAGCCCAGCGCGACTACCATCAGGAACGACGGAACCACAAATGCGATGCCGACCAGCGTGGCGCCGAGGATGCGGTAATGCACGAAACCGAGATAAATGGCCAATTGTGCCGCCAGCGGCCCCGGCGCGAGCTGTGACAACGCGAGCCCTTCCTTGTAATCCTCGTCGCTGATCCAATGACGATCATCAACCAGATCGCGGCGCATGTAGCCCACCAGCGCGACCGGGCCGCCGAATCCCAATGAGCCAAGCTTCAGCATGTAAATGACAAGCTGCCACAGGGTATAGGATGGTTTCGGTACGGTTTGATCAGCCATGCCCAATGTTATCCCTAGCGTTTTGTTTGTGAGGTTTGCAGATCATTGGAAAATGTGCGTTCAGAGAATCAAGGACGCCGCCGATCTCAGCTAATAATATACTTTTAATGCCGTTGAGCTTGCAGAATATT